>JASHXK010000205.1 GCA_030043575.1 Terriglobales bacterium | reverse complement strand
GGACGGGTCTAACCCCTCGTCGTCACTGACGCTCGATACGGCCGGCAACCTCTACGGTACGACTTACACTGGCGGCACCGGGCATGGGGGCGTCTTTAAGTTGAAGCACATGGGGACAAGCTGGACCTTCGGCCCACTTTATAATTTTGCCGGAGGCAGCGATGGGGGTGGTCCATATCTTGCGCCGGTTGTATTTGGTCCCAATGGAACTCTCTATGGCACAACCTATCAGGGGGCTGACTCAGGCTGTGGTGGCGACAATGGCTGTGGCACGGTTTTCAATCTTCGGCCTCCCGCCAATATCTGTCGCTCAATAACTTGCCTTTGGGACGAGACCGTGCTGTATCGATTCACTGGCAGCGCCGATGGAGGCAATCCGGCAGGTCCTTTGGTCTTCAATTCCTCGGGCGACATGTATGGAACCGCGCGTGTGGCCGGCAATCCTGGCTGCGCCGGCGATGGCTGTGGAACGGTGTATGAGCTAACCGAATCCGGAGGCAGCTGGACGCAGAATGCTATCTACAGTTTCAATGGAGGAAGCAACGAAGGATTGCCTGATAGCGGCGTGATTTTCGACGCTTCCGGCAACCTTTATGGTACGACCCAGGGATGCTTTGGGAACTCCGGCACGGCTTTTGAATTAACTCCTGACGGATCGAGCTGGACTTATAACACGATCTTCACCTTCGGAGATCAGTCGGGATCCTGTCCAGTTGCCGGTCTGATCTTTGACCACTCGGGCAATCTCTATACCGCGACTGCCATTGGGGCAGGCGTAGTAGACCAATTGTCTCTCTCCGGCGGGAACTGGACGCTGAACAACTATTACAACCTGAGCGATAACACTGGTTCCACTTGCGGGCCTTACGCGTCGCTGTCCATGGATACTGCAGGTAACCTGTACGGAACAACCTACTGCGATGGCGCCAATGGCTTGGGATCGATTTTCAAGCTGACCCTGACGAACGGAACTTGGACATACACCGACCTGCATGATTTCGCCGGCAGCGATGGCGCGTACCCCTTAGGCGGCGTTGGAATCGATAGCAGCGGCAATCTTTACGGCACGGCGTCGATGGGCGGTACAGGAACAAGCTGCACGGGTGGTTGCGGCGTAGTCTGGGAGATATCGCAGTAATGGAGAGACTACGCAGCGGGCGCTTACCGCGCCTGCAGCAACGACTGAATCTTCTGCTGCAGCGCGGTCATGTCCGTAGCGCCTACGTATTTGGCGGCGATGCGGCCATCGCGGCCGATGAGGAACGTTACCGGCAATCCCAGGACTCCTCCATAGGATTCAGCGAGGTTGGCATTCCCAATCGCCACTGGGTAGTCCATCTTGAACTGCTGATAGAACTCGTGGACCGGCTTGGCATCGTCGTCCATGGAAATGCCGATCAGCTGCAGCCCTTGTGGTCCGTAGGTGTTCTGAAATTCGATGAACTGCGGAATCTCGCCGCGACAAGGGGTACACCATGTCGCCCAGAAGTTCAGCAGCACAACCTTGCCTTGATAGTTGGCAAGCGAAAGAGCCTTGCCGTCGAGGTCCTGAAGCGAGAATTGCGGCGCGGGTGAATCGACAGCGCCGGGGTGGCCCTTTGCGTGCGAGCTGTGCCGGGCGGCTTCGTAAACAGCGATCGCAATCGCGATCACGACAATCACTAGAACGATTCTTCTCATCAGAATTTATTGGCCTTTGGTGGTGGGATAGCCCTTATCAACCCAGTCGACGCCGAAGTTGTCCGCAAGGTAGAGCACCCTCAGATTGGTAAATCCCATCCTCTGCAATTCATTGTAAGCCGGGCGAACGTTGGGGCAGTGGCTCCACGGGCAGCACCCGCAATACACAACAATCGGCTGATTGCGCGGCAGTGTCTTCACGCGCGTGCGCAGCCGCTCCAGGCCTTGCTTGTCGGATGTCGCGCCGACGTACTCGCTTCCGGGAATATGTGCCTGCATGTAGAGAATCGACGGGCCAACGTTGAACACGAGCGGCTTTTCGCCCTGTTGGGACTGCAATTCACTAAGCAGGTCTTCCGGATCGATCAGCGACGTACTGCCGGGCGGTAAATCGGAGGGCGCAGACGACGATTTGGTCTGCGCGGTGGCGAAGAGCACTGACAGGAGAACAATTAGCAGGGATACAAGGCTCTTTGGCATGACTGGTCCTTTTTCCAGATTAACCGAGGAAAGTGACCGCGCCAACCGTGAGCCCTCGGCTTACAATCAGGCGAGATGGACCCGGAGCTGGCCACAAGCGCGAATGTAGCAGGGGCGACGATTCTGAGGGGATCGGTGCTGGCCATGGTTCTCCACGACGTGTGCGAGGAGATTCGGCTGGAAGAGCTGCGCGAGATGCTGGGCGCACGTCGGGTCGAGACCAGCTTCAAGCACGCCACACCGGAGCATGTGCGCTTCGAGAAGCCTCCCGTGGTGGAGCAGTTGGAGCCGGTAATTCTGGCCAGCGGCGAGAAACTGACGCCGCAAGTCAAGTATTACGATTACGGCGTAATTAGCGTGCTGCTGGAGTTACCGTTCGCGGCTGATTGGGACGGATTAGTGGAGTTGGCAGCGCGCTGGGTTCCCAATGTTGAGTTGGAGCGGCAGACGCAACAGATTATCCGTGGGCGGCTGAAAAAAATCGCCCCGGCCATTGAGCGGCCCTACGCCGACTGGTTGTCAGAGGATTACTACATCTTCCTGCTAAGCGATGTACCCGGCAATCCGACGGGACACGAGTTGGTGTGCGAGCACGCTTCACAGATTGCGCAGATCTTGCGCGGCGAGCAAACTTCGCTGGCCCGCGATGTCACGGACGATGCTCTGCAGTCGAGCGTGTTCTACTATCCGCGCGACCTGGTCACAGTGGGATGGAACGCGGCTTTGGTATACGACACGCCGGCGGGCGCGGAAACGACGGTGCAGATTCTGGAGTATGTGAACTCCCAGCTGCTGGAGTTTCGTCATTACGACGAGTGGCTGACGCGAGAGTTGGATGCAGTGTACCGGTCGCTGAAGCACCGCGCCGGGTTGTGGCGACGCTGGAAGATGCGAGCTGAGGCGCTGCGGCTGAACGGCGTTACGGTTGAGATTACCGAATTGGCTGAGCGTTCGGAGACGGCGATCAAGTTTGTGAGTGATATGTACTCGGCCCGGTTGTACCGCTTGGCTGCAGCCAAGGTTGGCGTGCCGGAATACAAGAGCCTGGTCAACGAAAAGCTGCACACCGCCGGGAACCTTTATCGGTTCCTCATCGAGGAATTTCACCAGACCCGTGGATTCGTACTGGAAGTGATGGTCGTCATCATACTGGTGATCGAGCTGGTATTTCTGTTTCGAGGCAAGGGGTAGGGCAGCGCAAACGCACATAACCTGGAAGTCCCATGGCACATTGCAGCAAGGAATTGAAGGAACGACTTGCGCGATACAGGCAAATTCGGCTCAGCGTGACCGGCAGAAAGTCGGGACGAACGATTTCGCGGCCAGTGTGGTTCGTTCTGGAGGGCGATACGCTGTATTTGCTGCCGGTCGCAGGCTCAGACACCCAGTGGTATAAGAACGTCCTGCACAATCCGCGAGTCGATATCTCAGCCCGTGGTGAAGAAGGAGAATTACGTGGTACTGCCATCACCGATCCCGCAGAGGTCAAAGCTGTAGCAGAGAAATTCCGGGCGAAGTACGGCGCCGGCGACGTGAAGAAATACTATTCCAAGTCCGATGTAGCAGTTAGAGCGAAGATACCGCCGCGTAGTTGACCAAGAGCCGACGACTCGCAGAAACGAGCGGTGAGGAGATGCAATGAAGCTGGATCACTTTACCAAAACAATGTTGCTGGTTATCGCCGTTCTGCTTGCCATCCTTGTGTTCCGCCCTGTCATGCATCCGGCGCCGGTGGAAGCGCAGGTTGAGGAGGGCTATCCGTTTTATGTGGAGCCGGGTTACACCATGCTTCGCAAACCGGATGGCACGGCGCAGATGTACGGCAAGATGGTCATCGATATGCGCAACGGCGACATCTGGGGATTCCCAACGCTGGCGCAAGGACCGTATCCCGTGGACACGGCACAGACCAAGCCCCCGAAGTCCTATCCCATGTACTTAGGGAAATTCATGTTTAGCGAGACGGCGAAATGAGAGCGGCTGCGAGCTACAAGCTGCGAGCCACGCGCTGTTTCAGCCGCCAGGCCCTTGATAAATGTAAGAGAGATCGGCGGATGCTGGTGCTGTTGAGCTGACCAACTCAATCCTGGAAGGCTATTTCTGCTCTTTCCTCCGCATGAGCAGGTACCCGCGGATCAGTTCGTTCAAATCACCGTCGAGCACGCGGTCCACATCGCCAATCTCGACTCGCGTGCGTAGATCTTTTACCATGCGATACGGCTGCAACACATACGATCGAATCTGCGAGCCGAAATCGATGTCGAGCTTCGAGTCTTCGATCTGCTTGGTCTCAGCGCGTTTTTTCTCCAACTCATGCTCGTAGAGTCGCGAGCGCAAAATACTCATCGCCTTTTCGCGATTCTTGTGCTGCGAGCGCTCGTTCTGGCAGGCAACGACGATTCCCGTTGGAATGTGCGTGATGCGCACAGCGGAGTCGGTTGTGTTCACGTGCTGGCCGCCCTTGCCCCCCGAGCGATAGGTGTCAACACGAATGTCCTCGGGTTTGATCTCAACTTCAATGCTTTCGTCGATCTCCGGCGAAACGAAGACGCTGGCAAACGACGTGTGCCGGCGTTTGGCCTGGTCGAACGGCGAGATGCGTACCAGTCGGTGCACGCCGATTTCGCTGGTAAGCAGCCCATAGGCATGCTCACCGTTGACGCCGAAGGTCGCCGACTTTATTCCTGCTTCATCACCGGGCTGATATTCGTACAACTGTGTCTGGAATCCCTGGCGCTCCGCCCAGCGCAGATACATCCGCATCAGCATCTCGGCCCAGTCCTGCGACTCGGTGCCGCCAGCGCCAGGATGAATCGTAACGATTGCATTGCGGTCATCGTTGTCGCCCGAGAGTAGGGTCTCGGCTTCGAGTTTCTCCACGAGCGTGCGCAGATCATCAACCTCGCGCCGCAGGTCGGAGGAGACGTCCTCGCCTTCATGCGCCAGATCGAAGTAGGCGTTGATATCGCCGGAACGACGCATCAGTTCGTCATGCGTCGCCAGCGCGTTCTCAAGACGCTTCTTTTCGCGCATCACATGTTGCGATTTTTCGGGATTCGACCAGAGCGTGGGATCGGCAGTCTGTTTCTCGATCTCGCTCAGCTTTTCGCGCAGTCTGGGCGCGTCAAAGATACTCCTGTAGATCGTGGACCTTCTCGCGTAGCGCAGCGTATTCCTGTTCGAGTTCTTCTACCATGTGTTTTGTGATTACCTGTGTTACCTACGATAGCAAGAGCTCTTAGCCGTTAGCTCTTAGCTTTTAGCAAGACTGTTCGTCGCACGCCTGCTAAGAGCTAAAAGCTAATGCCTAAAACCTTGTTCTTAGTGGCTCAACACCAGTTGTTCCTGCTCCTGCATCGCTCCAGGTTTGAGATAGCGTAGCAGCAACGCGGTCAACGTGATTATCGCACAGAGAAACGAGAACCAATCGCCGTGACGCGCATAGAAGGTGGTTGACTCCTCCAGACCGAATGCGCCTTGCAGCGCCACATGTTGATTACCCGGCGCTTCGGCCACGACGCGGCCGTACGGATCGATAACGGCGGTGATGCCGCTGTTGGTATCGCGCAGCAGCCAGCGATCGTTTTCCACCGCACGCATGCGCGCCATGTTGAGATGCTGCCGCGGCGCTCCGGTGTCGCCGAACCAGCTGTCGTTGGATACGTTGACGAAGACCTCCGCCCCGTTGTGAGCGAACTCGCGCACCTCGCCGGGGAAGATCGACTCGTAGCAGATGAACACTCCCGCTTTTATGTTGCCAAGCGTGAGCGGTGCGCGATGATGCCCGCGCTGAAACGTCCCCACCTCGCGCGTGAGTGCCTGGGCAAAGCTGATCAACGTCTGGAACGGCACATATTCGCCGAAGGGCACCAGATGAATCTTGTCGTAGCGGTCAGTCCACGCTCCGTTTGGCGCAATCACCGCGGCAGAGTTGTAAATGTCTGGACGGCGGTTGGGGTCGCCGGTGTGATCAATGCCGATCGAGCCCGCAATGATGTACGAATTAGTTGCGCGCGCGATATCACCCAGGGTCGTGCGCAGATGCAGATCGGTGACCCAGAACGGCGCCGGCGACTCCGGCCAGATAATCAGGCCGGCCGAGTCGGCTTTTTCATATTGTGGCCGCACGCTGAGAGCGCGCAGCGAGGATAACGTTTGCGCAAAATATTCCGGCGACCACTCGGTGTCGAGTGGGATGTTCGGTTGCACCAGCGTCGCCCCATGTTCGGTGGGCAGCGCACCGGGCTTGGCCAGCTTTCCGGCATGCAAGACGATCGCCGAGACCAGCGCTGCCGTCAGCAACAGCTTTCGTTTCGCATACGGAACCAGGAACGCCGCAGCGACGGCGGTGTTCACCAGCGCGATCTCGAAAGAAATTCCGTAAACACCGGTCACGGTCGCGATGCGAGAGAGCGGAATGTTGTCGATCTGGGTGGTGCCGAGCAAATCCCAGGGAAATCCGGTGATATAAGTTCGCGCCATCTCGACCGCGACCCAGACAAATGGCGTAAAAACCAGGGCGCGCAGGCTGAAACCGTTGCGCCGCGCGGCGATCAACGCGAGCAGAAGTCCAAACAGCCCATGATAAAGCCCGAGGTACAGCGCAAACATCACCAGCAGGATTGCCGAAGTCGCCGCGTTCAGCCCGCCGTACAGATGCATGACGTGGTAGACCCAATAGCAACTGCCCAGATACCAGATGATGCCGCTGACATAGCCGAGCAGAAACCCCTGCCATGCGGTCGCGGGCGCGAG
>JASHXK010000204.1 GCA_030043575.1 Terriglobales bacterium | reverse complement strand
CCGGAGCTAGTCCTCGATGCCGAAGGCCGCTTAGAGATCGACAGCTTCTATACGCCGCTCTACAAGCAAGACCTGCTGCACACCAATCCCGCAAAGAACTTGCTCGCTATTGGTGGAAATGGGAGCGGCAAATCGAGCTTCCTCTTAGGCGAAGCCATCTATGTGATGTCGAGCTTTCCTGGCGCCGATGTTCTCCTGCTGCGCCGTGATTATCCCGAGCTTGAACGCGGGTTGATCCTCGACTTCAAGAATCTCGTGCCAACCGAACTGTACCGCTACCACGATCAGAAGCATATCGTTACGTGGTTCAACGACTCGCATCTGTTCTTCGGTCACTTGCCAAGCGGCAAAGAGAGAGACCTCGCGCAATATCTCTCATCAGCCTTCGTGTTTATCGGCATCGATGAGCTGGGCCAGTTCAGCTACGGGGCGTGGGATTTCCTGTCATCCCGCAACCGTGTGAACCGAGACTGCAAGCCGAATGATGCTGGACTTATGCCCGTGCCGCGGATGGGTGGCGCAACAAACCCCATGGGGCCAGGCTACGGCTGGATCAAGAAGATGTGGATTGAGCATCAGCCGCCGCCCGACATGCGCGAGACAGCGAAGCATGACGGCAAGTTTTATCAGGACGTGCAGGGCAAGCCGACCTGCGTATTCGATCCTGCGGACTATTTCTTCGTGCATTCAACCATCCTCGACAATCCCATCCAAATGGAGAAAGACCCAAACTACATCGAGAAACTTCAGAAGCTCAAGCCGGAACTGCGCAAGAAGGCGCTTGAAGGCGATCTTGAATCTGTAGCCGGTTCGTATTACAGCAATTTCTCATGGGAAAGAAACGTTAGGTCATTGCCTGCCGATACTCAGGAGATTATTTGGGAAGAGTGGCAGCCCGCATGGATCTCGATTGACTGGGGCTTGGCTCACTGGTGCGTCATCTGCTGGAATCGTCGCGCGAAGCTGGCCGACCGGATGACAATACATCTGCCGCGTGACCAATGGAAATGGAAAAGCGTAGTGATCACTTACCGGGAACGCGCAGTCAATGAATCGAGCTTTACTTCACGCGAGAAAGCAGAGGCTGATTATCACCAGCTCATTTGCGGCGTAATCGACAAGGCCACGCCAGCAGAAGAGAAGCCGCTGATTAAGTTTGCATTCCTCTCGCCGGAACGCTTTGCCCGAGGCCATCGGGCAGATCGCAGTCATACCATCGCAGCAGAAATGTCCGAGAGACTAGCATTCTTGGGATTCCCGCGGTGCTCGCGTGCGAACGATGACCGCGTGATCGGCGCGGTATTCATCTACAACCTGATTGAATCAGCCGAATGGATCATCCTCGATAACTGCCCTGTGCTGATCAGCGCCATCGAGACCCGCGTGCATAATCCAGACAAACTGGAGGATGTGCTGAAAGTCGATGGCGACCAAGGCGACGACGCTTATGATTCCGCACGCTATGGCCTTGTGACCATGCTGAAAGAGCGCGTGAAGCCCGAAGAAGTGAAGTTCCAGGAGAAATTGGCTAGCATTCCTGACCATACCGGGCGTATGGTTGCTGCATACGAACACATGCTCAGGCAGCAGCAACGCGGCAATTCCGTCAAGCCGAAAATTTTACCGAGGTGGCTAGCGAATGCCTCGCGCCGCTGATTTGCGAAATCAACGTTTCGGACGCCTCATAGCACTGTGGCGTTCTGAGAATAATAGTTGCGGCCAGAGACAATGGTTTTGCCGTTGCGATTGCGGTGCCTTCGCAAAGGTCGTGGTAGCTAAATTGCGTAGTGGACACTCGCAGAGTTGTGGTTGTCTGCAGCGTGAACGAACTAGAGCCAGTCGCTTAAAACACGGCGAATCGATTGATCGAAAGCACTCTGTCGAATACCGGGTTTTCCATCACGCCAAAGATCGATGCAGAAACCCGCACGATTCACAGTACAAAAATTACGGTGCGCGGGGAATAGAGTTCAGATTTACCTCAGTACAGCAGCTTATCGAGGAAATTGGACGTAGACCGCATGCGAGTTTTTCGATTGACCGCATCGACAACAATGGCCACTACGAACCAGGTAATGTGCGCTGGGCGACTTCTTCGCAGCAAGCCCTCAATCGTCGCTCGCCTGGTCAGCAAACTCCTGAGCATATAGCGAAGCGTTTCGCGAAGAGATGGGCGGCAGCAAGGGCTCAATGACTCCCGCCGAACGCATCCGGTCCTTCATTGACACTTTATTCCCAAACCGTTCTGTGATACAACTCCGCAATCAACTGGCTGATGCGCAGAAGGAGCGCGATTACTTCCGTGCGCGAGCCGATCGGCTGGAACTGATTGTACTAAACAGGCCGGTAGCGCAACCAGCTCGCACTGGGCCGCTGCCTAGTCCATTCGGACGCAAGCCGTTCGGCGTCGTGGTCGCGGAAGCGGTGAAACAGCAGCAGGAGAAAGAAAAGCGCGACAAGGAACAGCGCACGAAAGAGGCATCCCATGGCTGATCGCATGTACGAGAACCGAGAGATGCAGCGGCAGCACGAACGAAGCCGCAGCAAGAAATCCGAAGAGAAGCCCGAAGCGCCGGACATGGGCGAGGAAGACGGCGAAGAGTCGTCGGCTCACGAGATCGTAGCGGAACACGGCCCAGCGCATCACACCCAGATCGAGAAAAAGGGCGAATCTGAATACCACGTCCGCAGCCATCACGAAGACGGACACAAGCACCTCTCGAAGGGCCACGACGTTCATTCGGCGCACATGCACTCGATGCACATGATGACTGGCGAAGAGCCTGAAAGCATGGAAGAGCCTGAATCAGAGCAGGAACCGATGGGCGAATCAGAACCGGCTGGCATTCCGGGGATGTAGTGAAGGCAGAGAAGCCTGAATCCGAGAAGCTGACGCACGAACTGGCGAATTACACGATGCCTTCGCCATTCAACGGTAGGCGTTGCGGGAATTGCGAGCATTTCATCAGCGGGATGCGGCGCGACGTTCCTAACCGCTGCACGGGCGTAAAAGCACCGATCGACGCAGCCGCATGGTGCGCGAGATGGGATAGGAAATAACATTGCCATGGACGCCTAGGCAGAAAAGATATTTGCTTTCATCGGGCAGCCCGTTATCGGGTGCGCAGAAGGACAAGATGAAAGCAGAATTGCACGCTGACCCTGCAATGGGCCACGCGAAGAAAGGATCATCGGTTCTCAGGAGAGCAGTAAAGCACGCCGCGAGGAGACACGGCTGATTTACCCTAGCGACTCATCGAAGCCGCTAGAATCCACTTCGGCTAGAGTCCGAGGAGGTAACACGCTGTGGCTACTCAGACAATCAACGTAAGCGGTATTTCTGCGTTGCGTTGGATCCTCACTGGAAACGACACGTTCTATTTTACGAACGCAGTTGACGGGCAGAAACTGCTTGTTACCTTCCAGCAACCGCCTTCAGGAACAGGGCCATACACGCCAGTTTCAGGGAATTGCCCGGGCTTGATCGGCATCTCGCAGGTTTCAAGCGACGATACGACCATCGCACTGGTCTACGATTCCACTAACAACACTTGGAATGGCCTGCCAAATCAATTTTCGCCGGCGAGCTTTGTGGTATCGAGCACCACGACCACATCCTCAATTGCCTGGACTCGCGGCCTGTTCCTTGTGACGGCGAGCGCGGCCGTGACGCTGACGGTCACAAATCCCGTTTCCGGGCCTCCGGGAGTTGGCAACGATGGCGAGGTGATGCTGTTTGTGGGGCAAGCGGCCCATGCAATCAAGCTGACGATGGGAACCACGTCAACCATGAACGGAACGAGCACATCGATCGTGAATGACGGCGGCACGGCAGGACAGTCGTATGCGCTGCTTGCCAATGCCGGGAAGGTCTATTTGCAATCGGTCGTGGCTTCGACGTACACGCTTTCCTAACAACAAACCTCGGCGCGGGCAGCGAGTCTGTCAACTGCCCGCAAAACAATCTTGGAACTCATCAAAACAATGCCCCGCAAGGGGCTGGCAGTAGCGATTATCTCAGGGCGCGGCCAATGTCCTGTCGAGATGGTCACTTCGTTTGCCATGCAGAGTTGGCCCACGAACACGAATCTAACCTTCGGCAATATCTATGGCATGCAAACGGACGAAGGACGCAACCAAGCTGTGCGCGAGGCGCGTGCGAAGAAGCAGAAATACATCTGGTTCATCGATGACGATACGGTGCCGCCGCCGGATGCGGGCAGGAACCTGATTTATCTTCTTGAGCAGAACGGCCCGCCACACGGCAAAGTCATGGTTGCTGCGGGAATCTACACGACGCGCTCATCGCCAGCCGAGCCTTTGGTTTATCTCTCGCAGGGATCAGGCTCTCACTGGAACTGGAAAGTAGGCGAGACGTTCAAGTGCTGGGGCATCGGAACCGGCTGTATGATGATCGACCTTGAAATATTCGACCATCTGCCTGAACCTTGGTTCAAGACGACCATGGAAGCCGAATACCGAGAGAGCGACGATCTCTATTTCTGCCAGCTTGTGGCCGATGCAGGTTTTGAAGTGATGGCGCACGGCGGAGTGCTCTGCCATCACTACGACTTCGAGCGCGGCGCCGTTTACATGCTGCCGCGCAACTCTTGGCCATTTGAGAATCGCATCGAGGGAAAGTACCGCGAGCCAATATTGCCTAGCGTGGCCCCGGAAATCGAGAAGAAAGGAAGTGCAGCCTGATGGCAGAACATTGGATGCAGGGAGTTCGTCGTGGAATGGAAAGGCGAGGCACGAAAGGCGTATTCAAACGCGCCGCAGCTCATGCTGGAAAATCCACGCACGAATTTGCAGAAGAACACAAGCATTCTAGCGGAAAGATTGGCCGCCGTGCGCGTCTAGCGCTGGCTTTTGAATCAGGACATCACAAGCGATAGATGGCCGATAAGGACACACCCGCTGGCGCTATACCCGACGTGCCGCCCGGCACTCTTGCAGCCGTAGAAGTTTCCTACAAGCCTGCCTTGGATTTCACGGAACAGGAAAAGCAAGCCCTAAAAAAGCTGGTCACGAAACTTGCCGAACGCGATCTTCCAGCATGGCGCGAGGAGATCATCCGCGTATGGGAGAAGCGTCTGTTTGATCGCAGCTGCCAGCATCTGATTCCCGAGATGCGCGGTGACCGACAGATCGGCTGGCAGCTTCCAGGCGCTGGCACAGGTTACGGTCAAGGCGATCAAGAACAGCGTTCCATCTTCGAGACGAATATCTA
>JASHXK010000203.1 GCA_030043575.1 Terriglobales bacterium | reverse complement strand
TCACTGTTCCGCGATCAGGTACTGTTCGATCTGCGCGTCCGGCATCTGGTAAATGATGATTACCAGGTTCTTGTTGGGATACTTCACCTGGTAGATGCGCTCGGTCATTCCGCCGCGCAAGGACGATCGCAGCTGAGTGAACGATTGCGGTGCGCCCAGCGGCCCGAGGCTGCCGGCGTAGTCTTTGAGCGCCTGCTCGTCGAAATAAGCGTTCGCGTTGTCGGTAAACAGCGAGCGATCGATCTTGCCCTGCTGCAGTCCGTCGTAGACCTGGCGCATGACCGCGTCCTGCTTGGGATCGCTGGGATTAGCAGCGTTGACAAGCAGCGCGCGCACCTGGCCGCCGATATCCGACGCCGCTTCGGACGCATCCTGATTGGTAAGCACGACCACGGCAATGTTGTCGTCGGGCATGACGATGTTCTCGGCGACGAAGCCGGAGACCTCACCGCCGTGCTCCAGGATGCGATGGCCGTTGGTGTTGCGGACGAAGACGCCGAGACCGTATTGCGTGCCGACTCCATTCTTCAGCACCACCTCGGTTTCCATCTCGCGATAGGACGCAGGCTTGAGCACAGTCTGGTCGATGACCGAGATGTCCCACTTGGCAAGATCTTCAGCAGTCATGGCGAGTTCACCGGCAGCGAACATCCAGCCGCGGCCCTCTTTAGGCGCGGGATGCGACGGACCGAGCGCGTACTTGAAATAGCCGGTGGGATCGGTGGGCGGCAATTTGTTGAGGTTGGTGTCGGCAACGCTGGTCATGCCGAGAGGCGTGAAGACCCGCTGGCTGAGGAACTGTAACAACGGCATGCCGGAAACTTTTTCGACGATGACGCCGGCGATCACGTAATTGGTGTTGCTGTATTGCCACTTGGTTCCTGGCTGAAAGTCGAGCGGAATTTTCGCCCAGCGGTCCATGATCCCATTGGCGGTAATGGGCTTGAGCATCAGCGGCGGAACATAATCCTGCGGCCAGAAATCCTGATAGCCGGAGGTGTGCGACAACAACTGGCGAATCGTGGTCTTGTCGCCATCGGTCAGGCCGGGAACGTACTTCGAGACGGGATCGTCGAGCGAGAGCTTGCCTTCCTCAGCCAGCAGCAGAATCGCGGCAGCGGTGAACTGCTTGCTGATGGAGCCGATGCTGTAGCGCATCTGCGGCGTAGCCGGCGTGTGCGGGTCGAGTTTGGCCGCCCCATAGGCCTGCACGTAGGCGATCTTGCCGCCCTGAACAATGGCGATCGACGCTGAGGGTACGCCGGTGGTCTTTAGAACTTCGTTGGCGATATCGTCGATCTTGCTGCGCAGTGGTGGAGAGAGTGAGGATTCCGTCTGCGCGCGGAGCCAGCTTGCGGACAGCAGAAGGAGAAAAGTACAAGTCAACGGGAGCTTGCGACAAGTGCGATGCAGGATGAGCATGGTCGGCCTCGGAGAGAAAGTGCAAACCAACCACGTTATCGCACACGCGCGAAGGCGGCAAACTACGCGGGCCCGTTCTTGCCATTTTTGCCGGAGGCGGAGGCAGCCGCGGCTTGTGGTGGAGAAGGCGCAGCATCGCCGGCAGCGGGTGGGGAATCCGAGCCGGCGCCATCGCCCTGGGCGAAGGCGTTCGCCTCCGCGGCTTCGCCCGACGGTACCCCGTGCCCTTCCAGCAAGCGATGATGCATGCTGTACAGCGCCAGTTCCAGGCGATCGACCACATGCAGCTTGTCATAGATCTTGCGCAGGTAATTCTTTACCACCTGCTCAGTGGTGCCTACCTGGCGTGCGATCTCTTTGTTCTTCATGCCCTGGGTAACGCCGCTGATGATCATCATCTCCTTATCGCTCAAGCGTAGCTGCTGGGGCGGGGCGATACCCTGCAGGGTCTGGGTGCGATAGGCCTCGATTACCCAATTGACGGCCTGTTTGTCGAGCCAGGTCTCGCCAGCGGCGACCTTGCGCACGCAGCGCACCAGCAGATCGGGCGAGACCGAGCGCGCCAGAATCCCGCGTACGCCACGGCGCAGATAGTCGACCGTCTCCTGCTCGCCGGCGCGCGACGTGACGACGACAAGCTTTGCCCCAGGAATGGCGCGCGCCGCCACTTCGCTGATGGCGTCGGCGGGGCTGGGTGAGAGTCCTAACTCGAACAAAATAACGTCGGCGGGAATGGTGGAGATGGCGGTCAAGGTCTGGGGCAAGGTCTCGGTCTGAGCAACCACCTGCAAATCCTGCCATTGGGCGAAAATCTTGCTCATGCCTACGCGAAAAATGGCTTCGGAGTCGGCGATGATAATGCGCAGCAGCGGCAGATTGGCCTCTGCCGGCGATGCTGCGGATGCGGCCGGGGTGCTACTGGCCGGACGCGGAGTGGCCGCGTGCGGCTTGTGCCGGGTGCGTCGTTTTTTCGAATGCCTGCCCTTAATTCCGTTGGAAGCGATACTCATCAATCACCACCGCAACGTTGCGTCCCAAAGCTTCTCGTGTACAGCGCACCACTCGCCCGACACACATGACATTGACGGAACGGTTTATTCCGGACAGTTCGCTCGGCATCTCGATGGCAAACTCGACGCGCTCCCCGACTTCGATTTCCGAGTCGAGATGAAAGGAAACGCCGCCGGCAGAGACGTTGGTCGTCCGGGCGTGGTACTCGCCGGCTGCCGTCTTCAACCTCACCTGCAGATGCAGCGGAAAACGAATCGAGTTCCTGAGGTTGGGATCGTTGCCGGCGAACATAAGGTTTGTGTGAGCAGGATCAGAATAATGCCAACAGCTTAAAAATGACAGTTACTAAAGTACCCATACAGACTGGTTACTGATGTGCACCAAAGTTGGGGCGTCTAGCGAATCCGGCCGTGACGGCTCTCGAAAAACGGGGGGAATAGCCAGCCCATCAGGAACTTTGAAAACACGATTTGGCGTGACAGTACGGGGGGGTGGTGATAGGCTTGGCAGCGCTTTCTTGCGCATTTCGGCTCTCTGGGTTGAAGAAGCTGGAAGCCGTCTAACCATCACGTCAATCGCTTTGTATCAAGAGCGTCGGGCTTTAGCGCCTTGGGTCCTATTCCGCAGCGGGTAAAGCCCTAACGGTCACGCACACTTCCTCGGCACGACCAAGGTCGTGCCCTGGGACAAAACAAAGCGATTGCGTCAGGCCGCCGCCGCGAACGAGGCCGGCGCACCGGGCCGAGCAAACCTACAGGTTGCAGTTGAGGCCAAGGGAATCGATCCTGGTTCAGGGCCATTACTGATCTTCGAAAAGATTGGAGAGTAGAAACATGGCTGGGAAATCAGCGAATGGATTATGTCGTCTGGTCATGCTGGCGCTGCTGCTGGCAACACCATCGAGCGCAGCTTGGGCGCAATACCAGATCTACTCTTGCGGAACCACCCTCGGAGCAGGAACCTGGACTCTGGCAAACGATCTGTTGAATTGCCCCGGCGACGGGATTGACATTGAGGGCAGCAGGGTGACGGTAGAGCTTGGCAGTCACAAGATCACAGGGTCGGGGACGGGCACCGGCATAAACGTCAGCAACCTGGATCAGGAGATCACAGGCGTGCTGATCAGAGGGTCCCATGCAACGATCACGAATTTCGACAAGGGAATCGAACTGGTCACTTCCGAGGGTGGAGCGGTGATCGAGGTCACCTGCACTGGCAACAATATAGGCTTTAGCATAAAGCTAGGCCTGGGGAACATGCTCGGCGCCGACGCCGCAACCATGAATCATTCCGCGGGATTCATGATCGACGATATCGGCGGAACCTATCAGGACAACGTATCCACCCAGAATAGCAACGGCTTTGTGCTATACGACCACGCTGGCGCCAACTATTTGGAAAGCAACACTGCCGACCGGAATGCCAATTACGGCATCGTGGCAGAATCCGGGACGCACGAGAACAACATCAACGGTAACGAGGCGAGTGGCAATCACACGTATGACCTGGCCGATGAGAATGGGCACTGCGCCAATACGTGGAAGAACAATAAATTCGGCACCCGCAACCTGTCGTGCATCGACTGATCAATGCCGTGCCTAACGCCTTGTGACCCCAGGCCTCGCGAGTTTCGAGACGTGGGCAAGTAGGCACGAGGACGATCTCGTCTAGAACTTCGTTACCTCGGTGAAGTTGAAGCTGCGGACCTTCATGGCAGGAACCACCATGTCCATCGACTCCTCGCCGCTGGCCCGCACCGGTTCGCCAAGCGCCTCGACATTCTGTAGCATGTCGATCAGACTCTGGTTGAAGCG
>JASHXK010000202.1 GCA_030043575.1 Terriglobales bacterium | reverse complement strand
ACGAAATTCGGCGGGCGCTAGCGAGCTTCAATGGAGTCGACCGGCGCTTCCAGTTGGTCGGCAGCGCCGACGGGGTAACCATCATCGACGATTACGGGCATCATCCGACGGAAATCCGGGCGACGCTGGCAGCCGCGAGGCAATGTGGCTTCGAGAAGGTGCACGTCATCTTCCAGCCGCATCGCTACACGCGAACGCAGCTCCTGCTGGACGAATTTGCGATGTCTTTCCGCGATGCCGATTCCGTTCTGGTGCTCGACATCTATGCGGCGAGCGAGCCACCCATTCCCGGAATCACCGCTGAGTTGCTGGCCAATCGCATCACGGAAGACGGCGGTCAGGAAGCGCTCTATGTTTCGTCGTTTACGGAAGCCGCAACCTTGGCCAGCGAGGCGGCGAAGCCAGGCGACATGATCCTGACCCTGGGCGCGGGAAGCATTGCGCAACTTGGAGCGCAGGTGCTGGAGCAACTGGAAAGCAGAGCAGCGAGGAGCGTCGGATAATGGCCGACAAAGAAGAGTTTCGAAAACGTATGCGAGCTCTCAGTTTCTCCGGGAAGATACGAATCCTTGAGAAACTCCGCGAGCGTAGCCGCGCAATCGCCGCAAGCGGCCTTCGGAAGAACAAGGAAAAGAGCAGTTGACGGGACGCACGGTGGCCGTTCTGGCCTTCCATCTCTTCTCAGGTTTACCTTTGTGGTTCAATCCCTCTAAGTCATTCCTCTGACGCGAAATGCGTCTCCGCAAGTAATTCGAAAACAGTTATAGTGGGGCGAATGGCCGCAGTTGTGGGCGCTTCACCTCCTTTTTCATGGCGCGCAGAAATCCATCGCCACTTTCGGACGAAGAGCTGCAACTATCCGGGAGCGAGGCTTCGCGTCGGTCGAGAAACGATGACGAATCGCCGATCGACGCGCGCATGTTCGACCTCGATGACGACGAGGAATCGCCATTTCTGCGCGGGCAGAAGCGCGTTCGGGTGCGTCGCGGAGCGTTGCCGCGGAAGACGGCAGGCCGGGTCAAGCTGGCGTTTCAGCTGGTTGTCGCAGTCATGCTTGTCGCCCTGCTGTGGACAGCGCTTACACGTTACGCGACCCAGTCCTGGCGGTTCCGTCTGGATTCCAGCGACAACATCGCCATCGCCGGCACGAACAACGTCAGCCGTTCGCAGGTGCTTGAGGTGATGGCCAGCGACATTGATCGCAACATCTTCTTCGTGCCGCTGGAGCAGCGCAAGAAGCAGCTGGAGCAGATTCCGTGGGTGCAGTCGGCATCGCTGATGCGGCTGCTGCCGAACCGGCTGAAGATCGTAATCGCCGAGCGCACGCCCGTCGCCTTTGTCGAGATCAACTCGCACATTCAGCTGATCGACGCCAACGGCGTCATTATGGAGCTGCCGGCAAACCAGACGACGCGCTACTCGTTTCCTGTGCTGGTGGGCATGACCGAGAACGATCCGCTTTCGACGCGGGTGGCGCGCATGAAGCTTTATCTGCGGTTGGTGAAAGAGCTGGATTCCAGCGGGGCGCATTACTCGGCCGACCTCAGCGACATCGATCTTTCGGATCCGGATGACGTGAAGGCCACGGTGACGGATCCGCACGGTGCGGTGCTGGTGCATCTCGGCTCGTCGAATTTCCTGGAGCACTTCAAGGTTTACGTTGCCCATGTGCAGGAGTGGCGAGCGCAGTTTCACCATCTGGAGTCGGTGAACTTGCGCTATGACCATCAGGTCATCGTGAATCCGGATTCCGCCCCTGCCGAGGTTGCGCAGACCATGAGTGATGTCAAGCCAAGTGCGAGCGGCGAGGCGACGGCATCGCCGAGTGTGCCGAAGGCTGCGCCAAAGAAAACGTCGGGCAAGACGAAGAAGCACAAGTAAGACATGGGAAGTCAAACAGAAAACCTGCTCACGGTGATCGACGTCGGTAGCGCGAAGACGTGCGTGATCGTCGCCGAGGTGAATGACTACGCGTTGCGCTATCGCGGGCACGCAATCTCCGATTCGCGCGGCCTGCGTAAAGGCGTCATCACCGATCTCGACAAGGCCGTCGACTCCATCAAGAAAGCCGTCGAGGAAGCAGAGAATGTCGCGCAAGCGCCAGTGGAGCACGCCGTGGTTGGCGTCGCCGGATCGCATGTTCGCGGCATCAACAGCCATGGCGGAATCACGCTGGGTTCGCGTTCGCGCGAGATCAGCCGCGACGACGTTCGGCTGGCAGTCGAGAAGGCGCGCAGCATCTCGATGCCCGAGGATCGCGAAGTCCTGCATCTGTTGCCGCAGGAGTTCATTCTCGACGGCCAGGGCGGTGTGCGCGATCCTGCAGGACTTATGGGCCGCAAGCTGGAGGTCCGAGTTCATATTGTTACCGGTGGCGCGACGGCGACGCAGAATGTCATCTCCGCTGTGAACCGAGCGGGGATTCACGTCGACGACACCGTTTTTGAGGCGCTGGCCTGCGCCGACTCGGTGCTGCAGACCGATGAGCGCGAACTTGGCGTTTGCCTGGTCGACATCGGCGCGGGATCGACTGACCTGATCGTGTACTACGAAGGCGTCGTGATTCATACCGGCGCGATTCCGATTGGCGGCGATCACTTCACCAACGACGTTGGGGTTGGCTTCCGCACACCGCTGCCTGACGCGGAGAGCATCAAGAAGATGTTTGGCTGCGCCATCGTGACGCGCATTCCCGAGGGTAACGAGATCGAAGTTCCATCCGTGGGCGACCGTCCTTCGCGTCTGATGCAGCAACGCGAGTTGGGCGAGATCCTCGAGCCGCGTGCTCGCGAGCTGATGGAATTGCTGCGCGATCATCTGCGGCAAGCCGGAATCTCCGATCTGCTGGGCGCGGGCTTCGTCATCACGGGAGGCGGCTCGCGGCTGGTCGGATTGCTGGAGGTCGCCGAGGACATCCTGCGGCGGCAGATTCGCCAGGGCTATCCGGTGCCGATCGCCAAGCTACCGTCGGAGTTGCTGGAGCCTGAGTTCGGAACCGCCATCGGTATGGTGCTCTACGGACATCGTGCGCGACAGGCGCGGCTGAATCTCGATCGTGGACTGGGCGCGAGGATCAAGGCGTTGTTCGCGCGCCAGGGGGTCTGATGGCAGAGCATCTTGCAAGTGGTTCGTGTCAGGGCACGACTTCAGTCGTGCCGAAAGAACCGAACCTTTGACCTGGGCTTTAGCCCCTGACCGCAGGGCCTAAAGGCCGAGCAATAACGTGACTCGTACGGCACGACTGAAGTCGTGCCCTGACACAAGGCCAGAGCGCCGCAGGCGCGGAGTTCAGCTTAGCCCAGGACGAAGTCCTGGGTTGCGATCAATCTATTAACCCCAGCCCCTTCAGGGGCGGCATAGGTCTTAAGAGGTAACCTGCGATGATCGAAGATTTCAACGACAAGACCCAGCCGGAAGGCGACATTCGCATTCACTTCAACGAAGAGCTGCTGAACAGCGCCAAGATCAAAGTCATCGGCGTGGGCGGCGGTGGCGGCAACGCCGTCAATCGCATGATCGAGTCGCGCCTGGAAGGCGTGGAGTTTGTTGTCGCCAACACCGACCTGCAAGCGCTCAAGGGCTCGAAGGCGCCGGTGAAGATTCAGCTCGGCGTGAAGCTCACCAACGGCCTGGGCGCGGGCGCGAATCCAGAAGTCGGCCGCAAAGCCGCTCTGGAAGACGCCGACAAGATCATCGAAGCGCTGGAAGGCGCGGACATGGTCTTCGTCACCACCGGTCTTGGCGGTGGAACCGGAACCGGCGCTGCACCGATCATCGCCTCGCTGGCCAGCGAAATGGGCGCGCTGACGGTCGCGGTCGTGACCAAACCGTTCGCCTTCGAAGGCAAGCG
>JASHXK010000016.1 GCA_030043575.1 Terriglobales bacterium | reverse complement strand
CGCAACCATGGAGATCAGGCGAATCATGCCAGAGGAAGGTCACAGGCTGTTTGGCAACCTGCTGGATCACCCAGTAGGCATCGTGATCGCAGTTGGATCCGGGAAAGATGATGACGCCGAAGTTCATAAAGTAGCTTGTTAGCTTTTAGCAAGCGAGCTGTCTGCGAGGTGTCACCAGCTAAGGGCTAATGGCTAAGAGCTAAGAGCTGCATTTCGAGTGTAGCATTGATCTGCGGCTCTCTTGAGCGGCATGCATCCAAACAGATAATGCAATTCTCGCGTCACATCAACATCACCGGCGAAGCGCTGAAGCGCTGGTTCATCGCGCAATGCTACGACGCGCTCGCCGTCGGCGCGCTGTGGTGGGCGGGGCTGTGGTATCTGCATGTTCCGTTTGCGCCGTTATGGGCCATCCTCGCCGCCGCACTGCAGTTCATTCCGCATTTCGGACCGGTGATCGCGTTCTTTGGCCCGGCGCTGGCCGCGCTGTTCGACAACGGGCTCGAAGGCGCGTTGTACGTCCTAATCCTCTACGGCATCATCATCATGACCGACGGCCTGCTGTTGCAGCCGCTGATCATGCGGCGCACGGCGCGCGTGCCCATCTGGGCGTCGTTGGGTGTGCCCATCCTGCTCAGCCTGATCTTCGGATTCTGGGGATTACTGCTGGCCGCGCCGCTGCTGGCCGTGATCTTTGCCTATCGCGCGTATGCGAAATCGCGAAATCAAGTCGACATCCCTCGCCAGACCCCGCCCGGTCAAGCCATCACCGGCGGACAATTGATCTCGCCCGGCGGAGCGGGCGACGCGTCACAGAGCAACAACGGCTAGGCCAAGTTCGCGATCGGACCATATCACGGTCCCTCCTTCTTGCTGATGACTTTGACCAATCTCGCAGAAATGCTGGGGTTGGTTTCGTCCGCGGCGAAAAAATCCTGGGTGATTCTGTCGACAACCACGGTTGTCTCAGCCTCGTACCATGCATGATTTCCGCTGATCGATGGCACACGTGCAAACTGCTGGTTCGTGAATTCCTGATTGCTAATGCCGACCCCAACTGTGTTTCTGGTGACGTCCACGAGGTTTTCTACGGGACACTTCAAACGAGGGATCGCGCTACGGCTCTCGTCTTCGGGATATAAAGTGTACGGTCCCCACCCGCCCAGCATGGTCGGCGAGGGGAGAACAATATGGCCAGTGATTGTGAGCTGGCCCGCAAACTCGATGGTCGCCAACGGGTGGTCGAAACCGCCCACGCTCGGGATGATTCGCGTGATGGTCAGATCGCCGAACCTCTGACCCACCTTGAGCGCACCCAACTGACGGTCAAGGCGGTAAGGATCATCGAAAAATGTGAACGTCGACAAAATCTGCTGAAGTGCGGCAAGCGCGTCCGGATTTACCGGGTTATTTTTCCCAAGCCCGAAGGCGGGCGCGAACAGCTCAATCGCCACGTTGTGGCTGTAGGTGTAGTAGCCGCGGCCTCCGTTCTGCCAAGTCAGAGTCGTCCATGTTAGGCCGTTGATGGTCTCGATGCCCGTCGGCTTCGCGGGTTCCTTGACGTAGAACTTTGGGTCGCTGCCGGCAATGAGGGGATTCAATAGGATCTCCGAAGATTCCTCAGGTCCCCGGAGAAACTGACTGTTGCCCTGCCAGTCTGCAGGGAATTCAAACTGGAAACCTAGGCTAAACTCTTGGTACAGCATTGCCCCCGAACTATTGCGCGCGATCGTTCCGCAGTCAAACTCCCGCTCGCTCTTGAACCCCTGAGCCGAGATTGACGCCCCAGCCAGTATCAGCAGGGCGAAAACTGCAAGGCGTGCCGACTGACGCATGTGCACAGCTTATGCTCAATCGGACCGAGATCCAAATGGGGACAATCGACACCTATTAACTCCGCAAAGCGCATAGGGTCCCGACGTGCTTTGGCCTTCAATCTGCGCACGCACCACGCTAACCAAGAGCTGCGCCTGCTTGGGGAGGGATGGCCGATTTCCTGAGGTTTAGGCCTCTTTTCGGCGATTGCTTTCAATCTAACCGGTAGCGCATAATCGGCTGAGAGAGCGGCAGGCCGTCGTGGTGTGCCACCCTGGCGTTTTGTGAACCTCCCGACCTACATCACGCTCACCCGTATCCTCAGCATCCCCGTGCTGATTTGGATTCTGAGCAGCAATCGTTTCAATTCCGCCAACGGCGAGCGCGAGCTGCTGGCGTCGTTTGTGTTCATCGCGGCATCGCTGACCGACGCCATCGACGGCTACCTGGCGCGGCGGCGGGCCCAGGTCACCACCATGGGCATGTTGCTCGATCCGGTTGCCGACAAGCTGCTGATCGCCGCGGCCTTCATCACCCTGGTGCAGTTCAATCCGCGCATCGTGCCGGCGTGGATGGCGGTGATCATCATCGGACGCGAGTTTCTGGTGAGCGGCCTGCGCTCCATCGCCGCCTCGGAAGGTTTTACCATCCAGGCCAGCGATTTGGGCAAGCTGAAGATGTTCGTGCAAATTTTCTCGGTGGTGGCGGCGATTGTCGACCATCACTGGGCGTATGTGTGGTGGCTGCCGGGCATTCCCGTCCGCCCCATCGCGATGGTTTCGATTTGGGTGATGGTGGGGCTTTCGTTGTGGTCGGCGGCCGATTATTTCTTCGCGTTCTGGAAGCGAATCGATCAGACGGCGGTGAAGCGCCGTCGGCGGCGTTCCTTTGTGCTGAGCCGGCGAAGGAAGCGTAACGATGTTCCCGCAACCTGAACCCGCCCGTCCCGCAGCCGCGGGGCAAACTTCGGAATACTCTCCGGAAGAACGCAGGACGCTGTTGCGTCTGGCGCATCGGTCGATCGCCTCGGCCCTCGAAGGCCTGGACGTGGATCTCAGGCCGCCGTGCGAGCACCTCGCCGAGTGCCGCGGCGCTTTCACCACATTGCATCTGCGGGGGAAGCTGCGCGGCTGCATCGGATACGTGTTTCCCACGCAATCGCTGTATCGCACGGTCGCCGAGACGGCGCGAGCGGCGGCCTTCGACGATCCGCGCTTTGAACCGGTGGAGCTGGAAGAAGCGTCGAGGCTGAAAGTCGAAATCAGTGTGCTGTCGTTGCTGCAGCCGGCCGCGCCGGAGCAGGTCACGGTCGGAAAACATGGATTGGTCGTGCAGCACGGAAGCCGTCGCGGACTGCTCTTGCCGCAGGTGCCAGTGGAGTGGGGTTGGGACCGCGAGAC
>JASHXK010000201.1 GCA_030043575.1 Terriglobales bacterium | reverse complement strand
GATCTCCTAAGAAAATCCTATGGCGTGGGTCGCACCGGTCCAAAGACTATCTGCTGCAGAACGCATTCCACCTTTCCTATTCGGCACGATTCCAGAATGGCTCACACTGGCCGAAAGTTCGACCGCAATATCGCGTGATGTCATAGCTTGCGAGACCATTTGCACGCTAGGGTGAGACTTGTGCAGGCAGGACTCATCGCGCCGGTAGATCTTCAACTGGAAACCATCTCGGCCTCTGCCACTTCCCATGACCGCGCCGGCTTCTGGACAAGACTATTCTCCTTTCCGATGGTCCTGGTTATGGCACTGGGCGCATCGATTTTCGTCTTCGACAGCGGCAGCATTGCCGATCCGGATATCTGGTGGCACCTAAGAAATGCACAGGTCTTTGTCCAGACCCACTCTGTGGTTCACCACGACTTCTATTCCTTCACCGCCGCTGGCTCCAGGTGGATTAACGAGGCCTGGCTGAGCGAGCTTTTTTACTATTTCGCCTGGCAGTGGTTCGGGATTCGAGGCATTTACCTGCTGATGCTCATTCAGATCGAACTCATCCTGGTAGGAGTCTTTGGCATTGCCTGGTTGGCCGCCAGGAATGTCAAGTCGGCCTTTTTGGCTTCCTGGATGTCAGTATGGCTGGCAACCGTCTCGTTTGGTCCACGAACTCTACTTGCAGGATGGATGTGTCTGGTCGCAGAACTCTATGTTCTCGCACAATTCAAAGCCGGGAAAGACAGGATGTGGCTGCTTCCGCCGCTTTTCATCCTATGGGCAAATCTGCATGGTTCCTGGCTTATCGGGATGGTATTGTTCGCTATCTTTTGTGCGGCTGGATTACTGGAAGGCTCATGGGGTCGCATTGAATCTATCCGCTGGACTATCCCTCAGATGCGCAAGCTGGCTCTGGTCGGCAGCCTGAGTGTAGCGGGACTATTTCTCAACCCTTATACCTATCATCTGGTTTTCTATCCTTTTAACTTCGCCCTTAAGCAAAGACTTAATGTAAATCATGTTGACGAGTGGATGAGCCTGGATTTTCATACTGTGCGCGGCAAGATTCTCTTCGGCATGCTGGCCGTGACGATCATTCTTGCCTTAGCACGCAAGCGCTGCTGGCGGTTGGACGAACTAGGATTTCTACTACTCGGCTTCTATGCCGCTATGACCTACAGCCGCTTCCTCTTCCTGGCGGCGATAGTTCTTACGCCTATCCTCGCCCGCGAGCTGGATTTCTTTCCACCCTATGATGCCGCGATCGATAAGAAGTGGCTGAATGCGATCTTCATGGTGGCAATCATTGCCGGTTGCATTTGCCGCTTTCCTTCAGCGCAATTTCTCATGCGCGACACCGTTCGCACTTATCCTTACCAGGCGCTGAACTATCTTCGTCAGTTTCAGCCGCAAGGCCGGGTCTTCAACGATTGCCTCTGGGGCGGCTATCTCATCTGGAATGTGCGCGACATTCCCGTGTTCATCGACTCGCGCATCGACATCTACGAATACAACGGCGTCTTTGCTGACTACCTCGACGCACTCGGCGTCAAGAACACCCTGGAGATCCTGAACAAGTACCACATCCGCTACGTGCTGTTTCCGCGTCAGAGTCCGGTCGCCTACCTGCTCATGAACAATCCCGGATGGAAGCCGCGTTATCAGGATGAAACGGCCGTATTGCTGGAGCGAAGTTCTGGCGCCTACCAAGACGACACAACCCGCGGCCGCTAGCTTCTACCTTCCGCTGATTCTCCGTCGGAGCGCCTTTAGCGGAAAGCGCATTCCTTCAAACAAAATTTTCTGGTTGAACTTTGATTTGCCGGCCTCGCGCTCGCAGAAGATGATAGGAAATTCGCAGAAGCGCGCGCCGCCGCGATGCAGATTGAACTTCATTTCCATCAGGAAAGCATAGCCTTCCGACTGAATGGAATCGAGATCGATCTTGCGCAGAACTTCTGTGCGATAGCCCACAAAGCCGGCGGTCATATCGTGTACCGGCACGCCGGTAAACGAGCGCGCGTACAGATTGGCGCCGAAGCTCAGGGCGCGCCTGCGAATGTCCCAGTTCTGGGCGCCGCCACCCTTCACATAACGCGACCCGATCACCACCTGGTTGGTCTTCAGCAGTTCGATCATGCGGGGCAACAACTCCGGCGGATGCGACAGGTCGGCATCCGACTGGATCACATAGTCGGCAAGATTCTCGCGCAGCACCTTCTTGATGCCGTCGCGGCAGGCCGAGCCGTAACCGCCTTTGCCCGGTCGGGGCAGTAGATAGATACTGGCATCGGTCGCCTGAATGCGGCGAATCTCATCGGCCGTGCCATCAGGCGAGTGGTCGTCGACAAACAGAATCGGCTCCGTGCCCGCTGCCTTGCGGATACGACTCACCAGTACTGCGACGTTGTCATGTTCGTTGTAGGTGGGAATGATGAGCATTCGGTCAGGGTTTCCGTTGGGCTGCTGGCAGCGATGTCATGTGGGCTCTATAGAAATCTTACCTCAGCCATTCTCCGTGGCTGACTACTACGGCTCTCCCATGGCCAGCCGCACCGCATCCGCAGACTCGATGGTGATCGATTCCGGCTGCAATGACACCCAGTCTAGTGGCGCGTTGAGGATGCGCAGGTTGGTAATCGCCGGCCGCGGCGCCGGTCGCCATTGGCTCTCGTCGCCAGCGAAGTAATTTGCCAGCTCCGGCCCGCGCCAGGGATAGAACCATACTTCGGTTGAAACATTCGGCTGCAGGATGAACCATTGCACATCGCGGCTGCCATCCGACCGCGTGATCTCCAGTTGCAGCCGCTCCGGCTTGCGCAACCTCCATGTTGGCCCGTAATGAACCATCATACGCAGGCGAATGAAGTCGAACCCGGCTGGCCATACCGGTGCTCCGAGGCTGGTCGCCGAGGCGCGATCGTCGATGTTATATGTCTGCGCGCTTAGTCCTAGAGACTGCGACTGCAGAGCAATACGAGCCGCGCGTGAGTCGTCGCGCTGCAATCCGATCACGCCTGGCGACAACTCTTCCGTCGATCGGAAATGCCGCACCAGCCAGAGCCACACCTCCGGGGTGCGCGTGAAATTTGGAATGCCGTCGACCGGCACGCTGAGATAGTTGCGCGACCAGCGGGCGATCTCGGGCTCCGACATGTGGGTGTAATCATCGTCCGGCAAGTACAACGCTGCCAGAATCGGCTTGCCTTCCAGTCCGGCAATCTCCAGCCGTGAGAGATAGGGTCCGCTCGCGGTATACGCCTGCATCAGGCCGCCGGCTACGTTGCGCCGCGCCGCCATGCCGAACATGGTCTGATAAGGAAAAATGAAGACTGAATCACTGCCCCCACTGTTTTTCGCCAGAAAACTAGCGCCCGCAGTGAGCATCCGCGGCGTCAGCGCCTCCAGATAACAGGCGCGGTCGTATTCGCTGAAGCCCGGTGGGCATTCCGTCATCGGATTGCGCAACTGCCCATAGAGGCGGAGCACGCTCGACGGGCGAAGCGCCGGATGCGAAAAGAGCATGCATCCCGCCGCGGCCACCAGAACGCCGATCGGCGAAGCGAGCTTTCCTCGAAACGAAAACAGGATTACGCCGGCGAAGAAGATCATCGCAAACTCGCCGATGATCACGTGCCCGATGTCGGAGCGGACCAGCGCGCTTTGCACCTCCGCCAAGCCGAGAACGAATCCACCCGCCAGGAATGCGGTGCTTTCCGCCATTGCGGCCGCGCCTTCGCTTCTCGTCATCAGGCGCGTGAGGAATACCGCCGCTCCAATTACCAACCCGCCTATGAGAAACACTGTGCCTTGCTCGGTCATGGCTGCGGGCGTCGCCCAGCGATAGGCGGATACCTGTGCCAGCGAATCGCGCCAGAACTTGAAGTCCAGTGGCGTCGCCATGAAACAGTTGACCACGATGGCAAGCAACGCAGACGCGATGGCAAAGCTTGCCAGCGCCGCCGGTAGCTTGACCGCCAGTCGATCCCGCCGCGCTTCCAAAGCAAACGCGGCGAAGCCGATGAACCACGCCGCCGTCGCATAGATCCCTGTGTCACCCGCAACCAGAAACGCGAACACGCACAGCAGCGCCCCGCCGATCCCCGCAACTGCCGCGCGCAAACGGCCATCCCGGACGGCGTACCAGCCGCGCAGGAAGGCCGCAAACAGCAACACCGGCAGCGACGTTCGCAGCGATACTTCCCAGAAGGAGCACAGCAGCAGGATCAGAACGAAGCGCTTCCACGGCGGCTGCTCCGGTAAGAGAAGCTTCACCGCGAGATACACAAAGACGGCCGCACACCACGCCGGGATGGTGTTCCACGTGGCGTAAAGTCCGCCGAACGTCAGCCACATCGAGCGGGCGGGAATTGACGAAAGCCACTGGTAGATCGGCCCGTGGGTGAAGGCGACGTCGCGGCCAATCCAGATTCCTCGCAGCGCTTTGAACGGGCTATCGAGATGCCAGTTGTCGTCAATCAGGCCGAGGTTGGGAACCAGCGTAACCGTCCGCGGCGACAACCAGATCGTGGGAAATGATCCCAGCATGAGCAGCAGAACCGCCAGTAAATCCCAGTGCGCGCGGAGCGAGCCGAAACGTCGCCGCTGGACGGCTGCAATCTCCGAGGGTGGTTGGCTCGGCACGGCATCGACCTTCCCCATGTCGAATGACATTCTACTTGAGGAAAATCATGCGGCCGCAACGGCCCTCCGGCAGTGTAGGAGAACGGCGTGAGACCTGACCGCGAATTGGCACTTAAGTCTCGGCAGTCGAATCGAGTTATTCACTTCATCTTGCGGGTATCTTGGAATAATCTACGGCTAGTCGAAAGTACGCGGAGGAGTCCACATGGCTAACTTCCAATTCTTGGGACTTTAGTCATAGCCAGAGTCCTTGTCATAGCTGCGGTCCACAAAGTACTATGTGCGAAACCTGACCGCTAAACGCACGACCGAACGCGAGCCGCAAGCCGCTCGCCTTAGCCGCGGAATTCCAACACGAGAAGAAGCATGCTTAGCCCAGCCCCGGCCTTTCGCAGCTCTGCGCCGCAGAAGTCGCAGCGTGTCAGCTACTTTACCGGCCCCTGGGCAGTCGCAACCGCTTCCGCGCTCGGCCTATTCTACTTTCTCTCCAGCCTCTTCATCGCTGCGCATCGCGTCTACTGGTTCGACGAGCTGTTCACCGTACACATTGCGCGGCTGCCCAAGCTGTCGGCCATTTGGAGTGCGCTGGCGAACGGTGTCGATGCGCTGCCGCTGCCATACTACTTGTTGGTTCGCGGATTTGATTCGGCCTTCGGACCGGGCGACGTTGCTGCGCGCATGCCGTCAGCCATTGCCTTGTTGGTTGGCCTGCTGGTGATCTTCGATTGTGCGCGGCGGTTGACCGATGGCCTGCACGGACTCATTGCGTTTTCTGTCGCAACCTGCTCTTTTCTGCCCTACTACGGTTATGAAGCCCGCTCCTACGCGATTTACTTTATGCTGGCGGCGCTGAGCTTTTGGGCATGGAACTACAACGGCGACCGGCAAAACCTGGGGACGCTGCTCTTCGGCGCGTCCTTTTTTGCCGGCGTTTGCTTCCACTACTACTTTGCCATGTGTCTGTTGCCTTATCTCCTGTGGGAGATGCTGCGCTGGAAGCTGGGACATCGGCCATCGTCGGATCTACTTGCGGGAGTGGCAGGGACTGTCATTGCCGTGGTGCTGCTCTCGCCGTTCGCCTTGGCGTTTTCACGCAAGTTCTCAAATGGATATTGGAACCGTCCCAGCCTTCTCGAGCTCCGCGCGATCTTTGGCCAGATTTTTCCTGATGGCTTGTTCCTGCTGGCTCTGATCATGCTTTGGGTCGTGATAGCAGGCTGGGACGATCGCCAGGAACCTAGTCTTGCCATGCAATCGGCCGAGGCCACCGGCTGGCTTTTTCTCCTGATTCCGCTGGCGGCGTTTTTTGTTGCGGAGACGATCACAAATGCCTTCTACAGCCGTTACTTCATCGGCGTGGTTCCCGGCGTTGCGGTGGCGTTTGCGATTTCGCTGTACCGGTATTTCCGCAAGGCGGCTCAGATCTCGCTGGGGATCTTCGTGCTCCTTGCGGGTTGGGGTGTCGCGCAGCAACTGACAGTCGTGCGCCATCCGGATAAAGTGGAAGCCACCGGCATCCGCGACTTCCTGCAAGTGGAGAGTACGCTGCAGCTCGAAGGTAAGCATTATTTCGTCTTCTCCGGGCCTCTGCTGTTTCTCGAAGCCCAGCACTACGCCGTGCATCCGGAGCAGTGCGTGCTCTTTCTGCCTTCCGATTTTGACCGCCAGGAGCAGAACGGCCCCGATCCCTATCTGCATCAGCGGCTTGAGCTGAATCTGTCACAGTACTATCCCATGCAATTCTGGACCATCGACGATTTGCGCCGGCATCAGGCGGAATCCGCGCTTATCGAGCCCGACGAAAAGACACTGCAAGATTTGCACGCTGCCGGTATTCAGACAGGTAGAAGGTTCCCGGCTCCCATCCCGGTCGACTATCTGCGATAATTCCGGTCCGGTTTCCGGCCATCCATCTTCATCCGAAACTATTGAAATGCAACGCAATAGCAATTCGTGCACGCAATCGGGCTGCGAGAGCAGCTAGCCGCTTGCACATGGCCCGAAACTTGCATCCAACCAGTCTCAGTGCCCGCTTCGTGAAGGTCAGCGGAGGATTTCATGACGCTCCTGAGTGGCAGTGTCCCCGAATTCTGGATCATTGGTTTCTGTGTCGCCGTGGCGACGACGGTCTTCGCAGTCATCGGTGTTTTTCTATTCTTGTTGGATAAGCACCCCAGCGCGAAAGAAAAGGCTCAGCTGTACCAGATTCACGAGAGAATGACCCATATCGCAGAGTCTCCATCGATCCCAGATAGAAGAGCAGCCTAGCCCTACCTGCTCATTCACCCAGAACCTCGACTTCCCTTGCGACGGCGTCCTCTAGCTCCGGGCCGCCGCTTTCGCCTACAATATCTCTCAAGCAAACGCCCTATCGCGCGTTCCCGGGCCATTCCATACACGATTGCGAACTTACTCAGAGGCGCTCGTGCCGCTTAACAAGGAGCTATTGTGAAAACGATCGGAATCATCTTCGGCATGGAGACGACTTTTCCGCCGGCGCTGGTAGACAAGATCAACTCCATGGGCGAGCCGGGCATTCAGGCCGAGCTGGCCACGGTCGGCGAGGTGCGGATGGCCGAGCCATCCCGCTACCACGTCATCGTCGATCGCATCTCGCATGATATTCCGTTCTATCGCGGCTACCTGAAGAATGCCGCTCTCTCCGGCACCATCGTCATCAACAATCCTTTCTGGTGGAGCGCCGACGACAAGTTCTTCAACTATGCGCTCGGCGAAAAACTTGGCGTGGCCATTCCGCCGACGGTTTTGATTCCTCACAAAGAGCATCCGCCAGGAACCACCGATCGTTCCATGCGCAACCTGCAATACCCCATGCCCTGGGACAGCATCTTCAGCTATGTTGGATTCCCGGCATTCCTCAAGCCCTTCGATGGCGGCGGCTGGAAGGATGTTTACAAGGTCAACTCGCCGGAGGAGTTCTTCAATGCCTACGATCAGACGCGTGATCTCTGCATGACCCTGCAGCGCGGCGTGAAGTTCAAGGAATATTTCCGCTGCTACGTTGTGGGACAGGAAAAAGTCCACATCATGCAATACGATCCTTCCGCGCCGTTCCACGAGCGCTACGTGAAGAATCCGCCGCCGGTCGATCCCAGGCTCCTCGCGCGCGTGGAGCGCGATTGTCTCACGCTTTGCCGGGCTCTCGGCTACGATCTCAATACCGTTGAGTTCGCCTGCGAGGACGGCATTCCTTACGCCATCGACTTCATGAATCCCGCGCCCGACGCGGACGTGAACTCCGTGGGCCAGGCAAATTTCGATTGGATCGTCGGTAACGTTGCTGAACTCGCGGTGCGCAAGGCCAGGGAACACACTGGAAAACTCGCTGAATATCGCTGGAGCGCGTTCCTGAGTGGCGGCCTGCCGAAGAGTCCAGGCGCCGCCAGGAGCGCGGCTGCGCCGCAAGCGGCAACGGCTCCTGCGCCTGCCCCGGACTCCTCGAAACCTGGGGCCATGCTGGAGGCGGCATCCAAGCAATTACGCAAGCGCACCACCAAGGGGTAAACCATGGAGCGGCCAAGCCTCAGCATCGGCATCGAAGAGGAATATCAGACCATCGATCCGCAGACCCGCGATCTGCGCTCGCACATCGGTTCGGAGATTCTTTCCAAGGCCAAGCGCGAGCTCCACGAAGCCGTCAAACCGGAGATGCACCAGGCGGTGATCGAAGTCGGGACAAAAGTCTGTCGCGACATCAAGGAAGCGCGCGAGGACATAAAAACGCTGCGTCGGCAGATGATCACCCTGGCCGGTGAAAACGGGCTTTTGCTCGCGGCCGCCAGCACGCATCCCTTCGCCGATTGGAAGCTCCAGGACATTTATCCCGACGAACGCTACCGCAGGGTGCTGGAAGAGATGCAGATGATCGCGCGCGCCAACCTGGTGTTCGGCCTGCACGTGCACATCGGCATCGAAGACCGCAATACCGCCATCCACATCATGAATTCGCTGCGCTATTTCCTTCCCCACATTCTCGCGCTCAGCTCGAATTCTCCCTTCTGGATGGGCCTGCAAACCGGTTTCAAGTCGTATCGCAGCAAAGTTTTCGAGCGCTTTCCCCGCACCGGCATTCCCGACGTCTTCTCCAACTGGTCGGACTACGAGACCTTCGTTAACTTGCTGGTCAAGACCGGCTGCATCGACAACGGCAAGAAGATCTGGTGGGACATCCGGCCCCATCCCTACTTCAACACCCTGGAAGTGCGCGTCTGCGACATTCCCATGCGCCTCGACGAAACCACGGCCAT
>JASHXK010000200.1 GCA_030043575.1 Terriglobales bacterium | reverse complement strand
CAGCGGCTTCACCACTTCCTTCAACTGACCGGCCGTATCGCTGACCACGCGGCCATGACATTTGATAGTGGTTACGGTGTTGTTAACGTCGTCGGTTGACTTCTCGATCTCGTATTGAAGGGAAGGTTGCGGCGCAGTACTCATGCCATCTCCTTGGCGTACAAGCAATTCGGAGATACTAGCATCGCGTCGCAGTTCGGCGCATTCATCTGGCTGTAACAAATACGGACGTGTTGTAGATGCGCTCGCGATGAGAAAAAACCGTGGCGTCCCTGAAGAGACTCGGGTCGTTCTCCCACTCAACCCAGCACTCCGCCTCCGGGCTCCGTGCTGGGCTAGGTTATTCCGTGCCTTCGGCACTCGATTTTCGTTGTTCGCACTCGGCCGCCGCGCTCGCAACAGGTTCTCACCCAAACACCTGGCGAGCCCCACACCTATTCCGTAGATATCTTTTCCTGCTTGCCTTCCAGAGCCGCCTGCAAAGTGTGCCAGGCGAGAGTTGCGCATTTGACGCGTACCGGGAATTCCGAGACGCCGGCGAAGACGGCCAGCTTGCCCAGCGACTCGGGATCGCCGTTTGCCTGTCCCGTGACCAACTGGTGAAATTGCTCGAAGATCTTCTCCGCTTCTTCTTTGCTCTTGCCCTTCACGCTTTGCGTCATCATCGATGCGGAAGCTTTCGAAATGGCGCAGCCCGAGCCCTGAAAAGTGACATCGTGAATCTTGTCGCCTTCGAGATCAAGATAGATGGTGAAGTGGTCGCCACAAAGAGGGTTGTAGCCCTCGGCTTTGTGATTCGCGTTCTGCAGTTCGCGGAAGTTACGTGGCGCTTTGCTGTGCTCCAGGATGACATCCTGATAGAGCTCGCGCAGGTCGGACATTTAGGCGAAAACCTCCTTCACCTTTTGGATGCCCTTGACCAGCGCGTCGATCTCTTCACGGGTGTTGTAGAGCGCAAACGAGGCGCGCGCGGTAGCCGGAATGCGGAAACGCTGCATGACCGGCTGCGCGCAGTGATGTCCGGTGCGCACGGCGATGCCTTCGCGATCGAGGATGGTGCCAATGTCGTGCGGGTGAATGCCGTCGATGACGAAGGAGATCACGGCGGCTTTATCGGCGGCCGTGCCGATGATGTGGACGCCATCGATCGCCAGCAGCGATTCGGTCGCGTAGATCAGCAGATCGTGCTCGTGGGCGGCGATGTTGTCGATGCCGAGGCGCTCGATGTAGTCGATAGCCGCGCCGAGGCCGATGGCGCCGCCGATGTTCGGCGTGCCGGCTTCGAACTTGTAGGGCAGATCGTTGTACAGAGTCTTCTCGAAGGTGACGGAGCGAATCATGTCGCCGCCGCCCTGATAGGGCGGCATGGCTTCGAGCAGCGCCAGCTTGCCATAGAGCACGCCGATGCCGGTGGGGCCATAGACCTTGTGCCCGGACAAAGCGTAGAAGTCGGCGTCCAGGTCCCGCACGTCGATCCCGATGTGAGGCGCGGCCTGCGCGCCGTCGACGATTACGGGAACTTTGTGCTGGTGTGCGATCTCGACAACCTTGCGCAGCGGAACGATGGTGCCGAGCGCGTTGGAGACGTGCGTCATGGCGAGAATCTTGGTTCGCAGCGTGAGCAACTTGGGCAGTTCATCCATTTGCAACTCGCCGCGATCGTTGATCGGGATCACGCGCAGCTTCGCGCCCTTTTCTTCGCAAAGAATCTGCCAAGGCACGATGTTGGAGTGGTGCTCCATGGCGCTGATGAGAACTTCATCACCCGCGGCGACGTGCTTGCGGCCGTAGGTTTGCGCGACCAGGTTGATACCTTCGGTGGCGCTGCGGACGAAGATGATCTCGCGCTTGTCCGCCGCGTTGAGAAAGCGCTGCACAATGCGGCGCGCGGCTTCGTGCTCTTCGGTCGCGTGCTCGGAAAGAAAATGCACGCCCCGATGGATGTTGGCGTTGCCGCTCTCGTAGTAGCGGGAAATGGCATCGATCACCGCGCGCGGTTTCTGCGACGTCGCGGCGTTGTCGAGATAGACGAGCGGATGCCCGTGCACCTGCTGATGCAGGATGGGAAAGTCGCGGCGAACCTCTTCGACCGAATACGGCGCGGGCGCCATGGAGGGATGAAACTCCTGCGACAGATTGTTGGTAGCCGTGCTCATCCTACTTCCTCCCAATTTTTACTCTTGTCGCCGCTGTGCTCAGTCGGCGCAATCGAAACGGTAGCCATTTCCATTCCCAATCCGAAGAGATGGCGGTTGATGAGTTGTTCCAGATGCCTGCGCACGCCATCTTCTTTCATGCGGTCAAGGCACTCGTTGGCGAAGGCGAGCAGCAGCAGCTTGCGCGCTGAGGGCTCGTCGATGCCGCGCGAGCGCAGATAAAAGAGCGCGTTCTCCTCGATCTGGCCGATGGTGGCGCCGTGCGTGCACTTCACGTCGTCGGCGTAAATCTCCAGCTGCGGCTTGGTGTCGATCTGCGCGTCGTCGGAGAGCAGCAGGTTGCGATTGGTCTGCTTGGCGTCGGTCTTCTGCGCGTCCTTGTGGACGATGATGCGGCCGTGAAAGACGCCGTGGGCGTGGTTGTCGAGGATGCCGTTGTAGAACTGGCGGCTCTCGCAGTGCGGCTGCGCGTGCTCGACCAGCATGTAGTTGTCGAGATGCTGGCGGCCGTGGCCGATGAACAGGCCGTTGATGAGGCACTCCGCGCCTTCGCCGGCGAGTACGGGATGAACGTTGTTGCGAACCAGGCCGCCGCCGAGCAGAACGGAATGCGTGGAGACATTGGCGCTGCGGCCCTGCTGGATGCGCAGGGTAGAAACGTTGAAGGCCTGTGTGTCTTCGCGCTCGAGCATGTAGTGCGAGACGACCGCGCTCTCGGCGGCGACCAACTCAGTCGCAGTGTTGCAGAAAGCGACGGCGCTGCCGAGTGAGACGTAGTCTTCGACGACGGCGAGCTGGGACTGTTCGTCGGCGACGATCAGGTTGCGCGGATGCGTCATCGTCGGTGCGTCGGAACAGGTCGAGACGAAGAGCAGGTGGATGGGCTGCTCGACGACCACGCCCTTCTTGATGTGGATGTAGGCGCCGTCGGCGAGAAAAGCCGTGTTCAATGCCGCGAAGGCATCGCGTTCGGTGTTGAGGTAGCGGCCGAGATGGGGCTCCAGCGAGGCAGGATTAGTATTGAGAGCCTCGGCGAGGCTGGTGACGGTGACGCCTAGCGGCAGACGCAAGAATGGCGACAGCTTTGGCTCATATCGTCCATCAACGAATACCAGGTGGCAGGCCGCGGGCAGACGCAGGTACTCGGCAAGATCTTCGTTCGTGACATTGTGCTGACCGGATGCGGGCAGCTTAAATGGCGTTTTGGCGATGGCGGAGACGTTGGTGAAGCGCCAGTCTTCGTCATGCGTCGTCGGAAAGCCGACCTCGCAGAAGCGCGCGAAGGCATCGTCGCGGAGTTTGCGCAGCCAGCCGAGATCGCGGACGGGCGCAGTGGTTTGGAAGGCGCTGTATGCGTCCAAGTACGTTTCTAATTGCGGGATCGCGGTGATCACGATAATTGCGTTCCTCTATTTGTGCCGTCCCTACGGGACTC
>JASHXK010000199.1 GCA_030043575.1 Terriglobales bacterium | reverse complement strand
ATGATTTTCTCGATCGTGATAGCACCAGTGCTGGCGAGCTTTGCTTTTGCCAAAGGCGCCAAGGAATGGCACAACCCAGTCATGCACTGGATTACGGAGGAGTACCGCCGTGGCGCTCGCGAGGCGATCAAGTGGCGTGGAGTCACAGTTGCGGTGGGTGTCGCCGGCCTCGTGCTCGCGGCCGTACTCGCTTTCGGCGGAGTGATCGGCTCCGAATTCTTGCCCCACCTCGATGAAGGCGCGCTCTGGGTGCGCGGCACGCTAGCTCCGAGTACGGGTCCTGAGCTGGGCATCGACGTGGCCAATCGAGCCCGCATCGTGCTCTGCTCGTTCCCCGAAGTTCCGGATTGCTGGAGCCAGGTCGGGCGTCCCGATGATGGGACGGACCATACCAGCTTCTTTAATACGGAATACTTCGTGAACCTGAAACCGAAAGAACAGTGGCGCCCGGTGTTTCACCGCAACAGCGATGAGTTGATTGCGGCCATGAATCGCGAGCTCAGTAAGATTCCCGGGGTGATCTGGGGTTTCTCGCAGCCGATTGAAGACAACATGGAAGAAGCGGTCAGTGGTGTCAAGGGCGAGTTGGCCACCAAGATCTACGGCGACGATCTGGATGTTCTGACCGGCAAAGCCAATGAGATCGCGGACGTAATGCGCGGGGTCAGGGGGATCACTGATCTGGGCGTCTTCCAGGTCATGGGACAACCCAATCTCAACTTCGTGGTGAATCGTGCCGCCGCGGCTCGCTACCAGATCAATGTCGCTGATATTCAAGATGCCATCCAGACCGCCGTGGGCGGTAGTGCACTGACGCAGGTTCTGATTGGCGAGGCGCGCTATGACCTAGTGCTCCGCTATCAACCGCAATACCGGATCACCAGGCAGGACATTGAAAATATCCGCCTGCTCTCTCCCACGGGCGAGAGAGTTTCGCTGGGACAGCTTTGCACGATCAACGAAAGGGATGGCGCTTCCGAGATCTACCGCGAAGCCAACCGGCGTTATGTGGCGGTCAAGTTCAGCGTGCGCGGTCGCGATCTCGGTAGCACGGTGGAAGAGGCCATCGACAAAGTCAATCACCAGGTCAAGCTGCCGCAGGGCTACAAAATCGATTGGGAAGGAGAATACGAGAGCAAAAAGCGCGCGGATGAACGCCTGCTCCTGGTGCTGCCGATTACCGTGTTCATCATTTTTGTCATCCTGTACACGATGTTCAAGTCTTTCAAATGGGCTTTGCTGATCCTGGCTAACGTTGCCATGGGGAGTATCGGAGGCTTGCTGGCGCTGCTGATTACCGGAACGAATTTCAGCGTCTCCTCTGGTGTGGGGCTGCTGGCGCTGTTTGGGGTGTCGGTCCAGACTGGCGTCATCATGCTGGACTTCATTAATCAGCTGCGAGCGCGGGGATATTCCATCGAAGAGGCGGCGATTGAAGGCGCCGTGCTGCGACTGCGGCCCATCATGATGACCATGCTGGTGGCTACTCTTGGGCTCTTGCCGGCGGCGTTGTCGCACGCCATCGGCTCCGATTCGCAGCGCCCCTTCGCCATTGTCATTGTCGGCGGACTGATTGCCGATCTGGTGCTGAGTATCTTCCTCCTGCCCACGCTCTATGTTTGGATCGCCCGTCCCGGAGACGTGCTGCCGGAATTTTCGGGTGTGATTGAGGAGTAAGAATCAGTCGCGCAACCCACAGCGTCGTCTTTAGAGAGGATTCCGCTCTAAAGACGCTTTAGCGCTTCCAATTCATCCAGTGTGCGCGGCCAGTCGGACCGCAACAATCGCGAGAGGCTTCGATCCGCCAACAGCCTTCCCCCAGTTTGGCAGCGAGGACAGTAGTTGGTTTCATTGTCGGCATAGCGAATCCGCTGAACTTTTTCCCCGCACCTTGGGCACGGCTTCCCATAGCGACCATGCACTGCCATCCCCTCGCGAAAGGCACCCACCTTCTCGGGAAAAGCCCGCTCCGCGTCGCTACGCAAACGGTCCGCCCAAAGCTTAAGTATGTCGCGAGTCGCTGTGAAGAGCCGTTGCCATTCCTCCGGCTTCAGTTTGTGCGTAAGCGCGATGGGCGATAGCTGCGCCGCATGCAGGATCTCGTCGGAATAAGCATTGCCGATTCCGCTCACGATTCGCGGATCGGTAAGCGCGCGCTTGAGCGTGCGATTCTCGACGCTGAGTGCATCGCGAAATGAATCGAGATGGCTGGCGAAGATGTCGATTCCCCCAGGATCGAGGGAGCGCAAAGCTTCTACTCCTCGCAGTAGATGCAACGAAGCACGACGCTTGGCGCCGGCCTCGGTGAGTATGAGCGATCCGTTGGGAAAATCGAAGGCTGCCAGATTCTGCCGTCCGGCGAGCTTTGCTCCTGGCGGCCGCCAATGCAAACGGCCGGCAATCATCAAATGCAGCACCAGCCAGAGATCGCCCTCCACTCCAATGACGATTCTTTTGCCGATGCGCCGCAGTTCATGCACCGTTCTGTCCCGCACCTCCGTGAGTAGTGGATCTGCGGTACGAAGCAGGAAAGGACTTATCAGCCGTACTTGCAGGATCGGCTTTCCGACAATACGTGATTCCAGCGCATGCAGATAGGCGACGATGTCAGGCAGTTCCGGCATGTTGGCGCAGCTCCAAGCCGTGCGCGTGCTTGTTACACGCACAAGGCGCTATGAGATTGTCGCGTGAGCTAGAAGGGCAGGCAAGTCTGGTAGCTGCGTTGATTGCGGAAATGGTTCTACAGGATCTGAGCCGCCGTCCTTGTGCGAATCTGTGGCAAATGCGCTGCCTGCTAGCGCTGGTCCGCGAGCTTGTTGAGAACTACAGAAACCGGCAGGTCCTTCCAAAAGCGTTCCAGGTGTTCGACCGTCATCAACGTGCGACTGCGCATGCGATCGATGTACAGCACTCCATTCAGGTGATCGATCTCATGCTGAAGGATTCGGGCATACCAGCCAACTGCTTCGACCGATTTCGCTTCTGCATGTTCATCCAGATACTCGACGGTAACCGCTCGCGCCCGAGGCACGATCGCCGCAAATCCTGTTACGCTCAGGCAGCCCTCAAAGAACTCTTGCCTCCCTCCGTCCTGGGCCACGATCCGGGGATTAATGAGCACATGAAAGGGGACAGGTTGTCTGTACCGTTCGAGCAGTTGCGCTGGAGTGAACTTCTTGTGATACTCCTCGCGGTCCTCGATGACCGCTATTGATAAAGGAATTGCAACTTGCGGCGCCGCAAGTCCAACGCCGGGAGCGGCGCGCATCGTGTCTCGCATATGTTCGATCAGGTCCTGTGTCTTCGCATGTAGAATCTCGTCGCGCGACAGCTCACGCGTCTGCCCGCGCAAGACCTCCTCGCCAATTTGAACAATCTGCAGCCGCATGAACTCACCCATCCCAATATAGCTTTCCGACGCCCTAGCTGTTGTTCAGACGCAAGCGAAAGACTTGCACCAAAATGGCTTGACATTGTCTTCTTGGCGACTATACTGGCGCGGATTTTGTGCCTCTTCGCGACTGACGCATCACAAGGAGACAATTCATATGCGAATGAGAACCCTGGGGACTCTCCTGTTGCTCGCGGCCATTCCCGCCTTTGCACAGGATGCTTCCGCAAACCTTCCGGTAGCCGCTTATCACACCCATCCCATGCAGTTTCACAAAGTACGCACCGATGGCACGGTCGAGAGTACAAACTGGAGCGGATACGCCGTAACCGGTTCCTCTTTCACCTCGGCCAAAGGATCCTGGATCGTACCCTCGGTGAACTGCAGCCAGACGCCGAACAGCTACTCGGCATTCTGGGTTGGCATCGACGGCTACTCATCCGACAGCGTGGAGCAGACCGGCACCATATCGTGGTGCGACGGAAGGAGTGCACAGTATTACGCCTGGTACGAGTTTTATCCCAATCCTTCCTATGAAATTACCAGCGTTTCGGTCTCGCCAGGAAATGTGATATCGGCTACGGTGACCTACAACGGCGGCTCCTCGTTTACCACCACCATCACCAACGAAACGACGGGGCATTCGTACAGCAAGACGGCAACTGTCCGCGGAGCTTCCAGGTCGTCGGCCGAGTGGATTGCTGAGGCGCCATGCTGCACCAGCAGCGGAGGCATCCTGCCGCTCGCTGATTTTGGCACCGGCTATTTCGGTCTGGATTATACCGATGTCAGCGGCACCAACTACGCGACGGACAGCTCGACCTCCGGTGCGATCAGCGCTTTCGGCAGCGACGTGCAGGAAATCATTATGGTCAGCAGCTCAGGCGCAGACGAGGCTGTACCATCCTCTCTTAGCTCGGATGGTACAAGCTTTGACGTGGTTTGGAAGTCCGAGTGAACCTGACATCTGCCTCGCCAGCAAAAGAGGCGTTGCGGGCTATCACAACCGTTCGTAGTTGATTTTGGTGAACTACTCGAACTGGCCGCCTGGCAATCAGGCGGCCAGTGTTGCTTGGCAATGGGGTTAAAGGTCCAGCAATGGCTTAAGCAAGCGCCATGCCTGCGATCCACTGTCGGTCACTTATAAGAATCAATCATTTACAAAACGTCTATCCTGCAGGACAGCAAAAATCTTAATGATTCCCTCGACCTGAGTGTAGAGTAGCTCGGTCGAGAATGCTCGATGGGTGGGGCGCGATGACGCTTTTTGTAACCCACAACTTTCTGGAGGACATGGCGCTGGTCATGTGCGTGGCCGCGCTGACCACCGTCATCTGCCAATGGCTGCGTCAACCGCTGCTGATGGGCTATCTGGTGGCGGGAATGATCGTGGGGCCAAATGTTCCAGGAGTGTACGCCGACCCTGGCAGGATCCAGCTGGTCTCGGAGATCGGCGTTATCCTGCTGATTTTCTCCATCGGCCTGGAGTTCAACTTTCGCCGCCTGATTCGGCTCGCTCCCACTGCCGGATTGGTAGCGCTGTTGCAGGTCGTCGCCATGATCTGGCTCGGAGATCGAGTGGGACGCCTGATGGGTTGGACGCCGTGGGAGAGTCTCTTGACGGGCGCAATTCTGGCGATCTCCGGCGCCGTTATCCTGGCGAAAGCCTTCGAGGAAGTGCGCGTGGAGTCCCACGTCCGTGAGCTGGTTTTCGGTATCGTGCTGTGCGAAGACGTGATTGCAATCCTGCTGCTGGCAATCATGATCACACTGGCTCACGGCGGTGAGGTGTCGCTTCATGGGCTCTCCATCAGCGTTGCTATGCTGGGCTTATTTTTCCTGGTATTGACTGCTATCGGATTGCTGAGTGTGCCGTATCTGGTGCGCGGGGTCGCACGGCTTAATCGGCCAGAGACGCTATTGATTACCAGCCTTGGCCTGAGCTTTGGCTTCGCCATGATCGCTGCCCGGGCCGGTTACTCGGTCGCGCTGGGTGCGTTTCTGGCCGGCTCGCTGGTGGGCGAGTCAGGGCATGGGAAACAGGTCGAGGAGTTGATCAAACCCGTGTGCAATGTTTTCGGGGCAATCTTTTTCGTTTCGGTCGGGATGCTGATCGACCCGCGGCTGCTGGCCAAGTATTGGCTGGCCGTGCTGGTGCTGACTGCAGTAGTCATGGTGGGTAAGATCATCAGCGTCTCATTGGCCGCGACGTTGGTTGGCGAGTCCACCAATACTGCAATCAAAGCCGGTTTCGCTATGGCGCAGATCGGAGTGTTTTCATTTCTGATCGCCGAGGTCGGTACCAGCGGGAACCCAAGGGACAGCTTCCTGTACTCGTTGGCCGTGGCCGTGTCCGCTATAACGGCATTTCTGTCCCCGTTTATGATCCGAGCCTCAAATCCGGCGGCAGATTGGATCGAGCGCCATCTCCCTGCGCCGATCCAGGACGCAGTTTCGCAGTATGTCGAGTGGTTGGGGCGCAGGCGTAAGGGTGATGAACCCGAGACCGAGGCAGGTAGTCCAGTAGAGTGACGAGCTCTGGGCCCGGTCCCGCAAACAACCCACTGCGGCACACGAAGGTATCCACCGAGCCCAATCCGTTGGTTTAGAGCCTGGCTCAACCTTCGGGTGGCATAGCTTCTACCATCATTCCCTGTAGCAAACGAACGCTGCCGTTTTAGCCGGTATCGCATCCATCTTGCCCTAACCACGCCGGGCGGTGTACAAGTATGCTTCCGAACATAAACAGTGCTAGCCGCAAGGGCTGGGATCAACGGGTGCAGTGTGAAACCTTCATTAACACGCTTGCTTCTCTTTGTTTGGTTTTGCAACACAATTTCGGTGGCCCAGGCCAGCGGAGATCCGCTGCTCGCCAACTTGCAGACCGAGTTGCACCGCTCGTTCGAGAACCTGAAGAATCAGCCTGTGCCCGTCTACTTTCTCGCCTATCAGCTCACCGATAACCGTGCCATCCAGGTGACGGCGTCGTTTGGTGCGCTGATCTCCAGCAACGATCTGCGCACGCGGGTGCTGGATGTCGATCTGCGCGTCGGCAATTACACGCTGGATAACACGCATGCCGCAGAAAGTGGCTACACCATGGCCAGCCTCTCGGCGCGCCTTGGTCGCGTGCCGATGCCGCTAGATAACACCGCCGACGTCCTGCAGCGTTCGCTGTGGGAGGAGACCGACCGGAAATACAAGATTGCGGTCGAGCGCTGGCAGGACGTGAAGACTGCAACCCAGGTGAAGGCAGAGCGAGAAGACAAGTCTGCCGACTTTTCCCACGAGCCGCCGCGGCAATACAGCGAGCCGGATGCGCCCTTTCACTTCGATCGGCAGGCGGCTGAGGAGCGGGCCCGGCGGTTCAGCGCCGAGTTCGCCAAGAATCCCAGCGTGTTGGAGGGAACGGTCGAAATCTCTGGCGAGGTCGAGACGCGGCGGTTCGTCAACAGCGAGGGCAGCGCCATCAAAATTTCCATGCCGTTCTACCGCATCATCATCGATGGCTCCGCGCGCGCGGCAGATGGCATGGAGCTGCCGCTGCACCAAACCTATCTGGCATTCAGCCCCGAGGCGCTGCCCAGCGACGACCAAGTGCTCAAGGCCATCGACGGCATGAATGTCACGCTGGAGCAACTGACCAAAGCGCCGGTCGCCGAACCCTACACTGGCCCAGCCATTCTGTCGGGACGCGCTAGCGCCGTTTTCTTCCACGAGATCTTCGGGCATCGCATCGAGGGCTATCGCCAGAAGAGCGAAGAAGACGCGCAGACCTTCAAGAAGCAGGTGGGCCAGCATGTTCTGCCCGACTTCATCTCGGTCTACTCCGATCCCAGCGAGATGCGCATCGGCAAAGAAGACCTGGTCGGTTATTACAAGTATGACGACGAAGGCGTCCAATCCGGGCGCGTTACCGTGGTTGAAAACGGTGTGCTGAAGAACTTCCTGATGTCGCGCTCGCCGCTGGCAGGCTTTCCCAATTCCAACGCGCATGGCCGCCGCCAGCAGGGCTACGACGTGGCCGCGCGGCAGTCGAATCTGATCGTCGAGGCCAGCCAGCGGGTTACGCGCGCGCAATTGAAGCAGAAGCTGATCGAGATGGTGAAGGCGGCCAATAAGCCGTACGGGCTGTATTTCGATGACGTCGAGGGTGGTTTCACCTTCACCGAGCGCGACACGCCCAACGCCTTCAGTGTGCTGCCTACGGTGGTGTATCGCATCTATCCCGATGGCCACGAAGAGCTGGTGCGCGGGCTTGACCTGATCGGCACGCCGCTCATCGCCTTCAGCAAGATCGTCGCCGCTGACGACGAAGTCGGCGTCTTCAACGGTATGTGCGGTGCTGAGTCAGGCTGGGTGCCAGTCTCGGCGGTCTCGCCGGGCATCCTGATTTCGCAGATGGAAGTGCAGTTAAAGGGGAAGTCGCAGGAGCGCGAGCCGATCCTGCCCGCGCCGTCCCTCAAAATCGGGGCTTTGCCCGGGAGTTCGCGATGAAAAAGGTGTTCCAGCCGACCGCATATCTGCTCGTTCTGCTCTGCTGCTACGCCCTGAACGCGGCCGACGATGTCCCCATGAAAGCCATGCGCGATGAGATGGCGCGCTCCAAGAACCTGCAATTGGCGGGACTCTCCAAACCCTACTTCATCGCCTATCGCATACAGGACATGGATACGACTGCCGTAGTCGCCAGCCTCGGCAGCCTTCTCAGCTCGCAGACCGCGCACACTCGAGTATTGCTTGTGGATCTACGCGTGGGCGACTACAAACTCGACAATACGAACTTCATGTCCTTTGCCACACGTCAGGTTGGCGGCCTCAACCATAGCGAGCAGATCGCGCTCGACGACGATTACAAGGAGATTCGCCGGCGCATCTGGCTGGCCAGCGATGCGCAGTATAAGCGCGCCGTCGAGTTGCTGGCCGCCAAGCAGGCAGCCTTGCAGAACCAGAGCCAGGGCGACGATCTCCCCGACTTCAGCCAGGAGAAGCCGAACAAGTATTTCCAAGCCGACAAGCCGGCGGCTGTAGATGTCGCCGCACTGGAAGCTACGGCGCGCCAGATCTCGGCAGTCTTCCGCCGCATGCCCGAACTCCAGTCGTCGCAAGTGACCATCACGGTGCACAACGTCTACACGCGCTACCTGAACACCGAAGGCACCGAGTACACATTGTTTGACCCCGATACCTCGGTCGAAATCAAGGCCACCACGCAGGCCGAGGACGGAATTCCTATCGACGATAGCGAAATGATGTTCTTTAGCTTACCGGCCGAACTTGCAGCCGGCGACCTGACCGCACGCGCACAGCAGATGGTTGCGCGCCTGGAAAAACTCCGCACCTCAGGCACGCTGGATCGCTACAACGGCCCTGTGCTTTTTGAAGGTGAGGCCGGGGCTGAAGTCTTTGCGCAGTCGTTCGCGCCAGCCTTGGTCGCCTCGCGCACTCCGGTCACCGACAACCCGCGCGCGCAGGCGTTTCTGGAGCAGATGACCACGCGCTTCGGGAGCGGCACTCTCGTCGATCACATCAGTGGCCGCGTCCTGCCCGACTTCATCACTGTGGTCGACAACCCAAAACTCGATGCCTTCCAGAGCAAGCGCCTCACCGGCACCTATGCAGTGGACGAAGACGGAGTGCCGACGCGCGTGAACACAGTGGTCGAATCGGGCATCCTCAAGCTGGTGCTGAACGGGCGCACGCCCGTTAGCGGTGCAACCCAGAGCACCGGTAGCCGCTTCGGCGTCTCGGCCGCGCCCACCAATCTGATCCTCACCACAAGCAAGTCGTCCAATCCGCAGGAGCTGCGCCGCATGTTGCTGGAACGCGCAAAGGCCCGCGGCTCCGACTATGGCATCGTCGTGCGTCGGGCCGGCGGCAGTGCCGGCGACTTCATTCAGGCCGCAATGGCTATGGCCCAGGGCGGAGGCCCGGTCGGTAACAACATGCTGGAGGTAGTGAAGCTCTATTCCGACGGACACGAGGAGCTCGTGCACGGCTTGCAGTTGCAGTCGATGACAGCGGCGTCGTTCAAAGATATCGTGGCGGCCGGGGATCAGCAGTTTGTTTACAGCAACGTGTTCATCCCAGGGTTCAGTTCGCTTATGATGGTCGGACTAAGCGGCGACGCTAGCGCCATCAGTGGCCTTCCTGTGGCTTCGTACGTTGTGCCATCGCTGCTGTTTGACGACGCAACTTTGAAGAGAGCCTCGGGCCCCTTTCCGAAAGCACCCGTCACCACCCCTCCCCCTCTAAGCGGGAACTAGAGTGTTGCTTCCTGCTCTCGCAGGTAAGCCTCGACATCTTTCTTCCCTGTGTAGTGCGCCCAACCAGCCGCTGTCGCATGCCATAAGGTATCCTGCAAATCTACTCTGGCGCCGCGTTCGACCAACAGGCGCACCAGGTCAAGATGGCCGGCCAATGCCGCCTGGTGCAAGGGGGTCGATTGGGAATGCCCGCCGACCGGGTTGTAGCGGTTGGGATTCACGCCGGCATCCAGCAACATGCGCACGATCTCCACACTGCCGAACTGTGCGGCCAGCGCCATTGCCCAATGTCGATCCTCACGATCAGCAGCCGCAAGCAAGTGGCGTGCGTCCTCCGTTCGCCCCAAACCTGCTGCAATCGACAAATCAATTCGCGCGCCGCGTCGGATCAGGGCGTGCACCGCTTCGAACTCCCCGTAGACGGCTGCCGTTCTTATCGCATGATTGGGGTCGGCCCCGTAGTCGCACAAGAGATCGATCAGAGGAACTTGTACGCCGCATTGGTGAGTCACGGCGCTGCTGGCGACCAGCATCAGTGTCTCGTCGAGTGCAGTCTGAGTCCCCCCAGCATCGAGGACAACCTTGGTTACCTCCAATATATTTCTCGGCAGAGTGCCCCGGCGGGTTGGGTTTTCGGCGACAAATTCCAGCAGAGTTGGGTTACGAAAGTAATTACCACCTTCGAAAAGTACGCGTCTGTGTGCGAGATCGGGATGTTGTCTGAGATGCCTGTTCAAGCCGGCAACATCGCCCGCATCGAGAAGATCGAGCGCGCGGCGAAATACCGGATCCTCGATGCGCTCATGATGTGGAAGATCCAGGCGGTCGGCGAGACCCGGCTTCTCAATGTGCCGCTTCAGCCTCGCCCAGCTGGGGAATCCGGATTCGCGCGCGACGGTGAGCTGCGCGTCACTCAGCTTCAACGGTGAGTCGAAGATTTCAGCATCTGTCGAATGATGGAACCGTGGATGGAATTCGCGGATGCGTTGGGCTACATCTAGCGAGCGTGCCGCATAGCCTTGCAGCAGGTCTTTCGCCTGATGTTTCAAGTGATCGAGATTGGGGTTCGGCGGGAGGGGTCTTACCGGCATGACGAACTTCCTTTCCTACGCCCGAGGTCCGCAGTTGCGGGCAGAAAGTCAGTTCGCAAAAACGAATTGTTCTGGTGGGTTGGACTTCTGTCCTTTCCGCGGACCGGATGCGCCCCTAACGCTCGGGTGATCTTACCACGCTGCCTGTCACTGCGGTAGAGTGCGACAGAGCGATGTAGCTCCTACTCGCGAAGTTTGCACTATCACGTCGGAGTGATGATGATCTTGAGGTCGCTGCCGCAATTCGCCACGGAAGAGTTGATGCGTTTATCAAATTGCAATGTCCTGGCCACATTGGGACTTGCCCGCATTTAAGAGTGCCTTCTAGAATCACTGTTTGCGTTCTAGAGAACCGGAGGAGGAAATGGCAACTCTGAAGATTGGGGATGAAGTGCCGGATTTTGAGCTCCCGGCGGTGGTGGGCAGTATCAAGAACCAGTTCAAATTAAGTGACTACCGCGGCAAGAAAAATGTTGTGCTGGCCTTTTACCCTGCTGACTGGACACCGGTATGCGCTTCACAGTTGCCAAGCCTCAACGCGGATATCGAGCGTTTTGCGGGCTATGATGCTCAGGTGGTAGGCATCAGCGTCGATTCCATCGCCAGTCACACCGCATGGCAAAAAAAAGAGATCGGAATTCTTGGCTTCCCTCTGGCCAGCGACTTTTATCCTCACGGCGATGTGGCCAGGAAGTTCGGCATACTGAGAGAAGGCGATCCCATTCCCGGCATTAACGAACGCGCGATCTTCGTGGTAGATAAGCGTGGCAAGCTGGCTTTCGCGAAGATCTATCCGATCGGCCAGATACCGGGCAACGACGAGATCTTCGAGGTTTTGCGCAAACTGTAGTTCCGTATCGTCGCTGCGATCGCAAAAAAGGAGGGCTTGCGCCCTCCTCAGCCCACCTGGTACCGGAGGATCCTTACATCCCAGGGTGGGGCGTGATCGAACCAAAGATGCCGTGCTGTCCCTGGTACGGTCCCGCGGTGAAGAACAGGGTTCCCGTTGGACCGTCAGAGCCGCCGTTGCCGAATGTCAGCCCCCACAGGCCATCGATCTGCACCGGAAGATCGTTGGTATTGAGCATGTTCCCGATCCATGCGCCTGTGCTGGCATTGAATGCAGCAATCAAGCCGCTCCCAAATTCTCCGATCAGCAGGTCCCCACTGAATCCGGAGAAGCTTTGCGGGGCCACGGCCACTCCCCACGGCGCATTTTGGTAAATGATATGTGGCAGCCGGAATTGCAGGGTCCCTTCCGTGTTATAGACATCGACATAGCCGTTACCAGGGCCGGGCACAACGAAATTCTTGGCAGAATTTTGCTGGGCGTAAGTCACGACCATCTGGTTGTTGCCAATGTACTGGATGTTGAAAGGCGCGTAACCTGCGGGGATGGTGCTGTCCACAAATGAGCCGGAGCCAAACGAAAAAGAATTGTAGTTTCCGTCATAGACCTCGATAGCTCCAGAGTTGAGGTTTGCTACATAGAGGTAGTTGTTTCCCAGTGCCTGGGCCAGAGCCATCCCCGTATAAACAGCCCCAGTGCTGTTGTTGTTGACAGCAATAAAGGCCTGCGTTCCGGCATACCAGCCGGAAATGGTGCCGTCCAACGTGCAGAAGAGGAAGGGGGTGGCTTGGTTATGGATCTCGAAACTGGTGCTGGAGTTGTATACCGTGCCAGTCGGAGAGCCAGTGCCTGACCCGCTGGCTGGAGGAATCGTAACCACGAGCGATTGCGGCTGCCCTGAAGCGATATACAGCGTGGACTTTCCTGTTGCCTCGTCAGAGATCCACCATGGACCCGACGGACTGGTAGACATGCCCCAGGGATTCACAAGATTAGTGTCGGCGTAGGACCCCACAGCATTGATGTCGGAGGTGAGATAGGTGATATTCACTTTTTGTGCTGAGGCTGGCAGGCTTAACGCAGCGATAGCCAATAGCGATAGCACTGCCATCCAGGCTGGTCTAGAAGCAGTCAATGGTCTCTTGGTGCTGGGCATAGTTTCTCCTTTGTCTCAGAGTCGTAGATTGCTTCCGGCAACCCTTCGTCCCCCGACTTGCTGCTGCCATAAGCTTCCCGCAATCTATCCGACGGCCACACAGGAGTTGTCTTAAGCAGGTCATAATGTTGTCAAAAGTTGTTGACAAGTACCGAGGACGAAAGCAGCGCGCCGAAATGAAAAGCGGGGCGCAAGCACCCTCGCCCAGGTTTCATTTGGTTCGAGCCGCTCCGAAGTTGCCAATCAGAGCATCGTTGCTGAATGCGACGAAGTTAGCTGGCGATCACCCATGGCGAAGCCATTTGGATACAGGGTATGGCAGGCGGCTGAGCGGATTACCTCCCGCGGCGAAGATCTCCACGTAACCGTTGCCAGGACCGAACATCGTCATGTTTGGCCACATTTTGCTTGGCATGGGTGACCATCACACGTTGTGAAGTTTTCCTGACCTATCATCGGCCCAGGCAGAGAATTTCTCTTTTGTATTTGTCACAGATTTGTCAACAGGCCGTTGACTGGCATTTTGATCTGTTATTAGCTGTAATTTCGGACAACAGATCAAGGCGAATATGGAAAAGATACTGGTCATCGAAGACGACGCGGCCGTGCAGCGGGCTTTGCGGCGGACTTTCGAGTCGGCGGGATTCGATGTGTCAATCGCTTCCGATGGCGCGGTGGCGATGGAAACGTTTCGCGCCAACCCTCCCCGGCTGGTCATTCTCGATTTGCGTCTACCAGGCAAGTCGGGACAGGACCTTTGCCGCGAGATCAAACAGGAAGCGTCCAACGTTCCGATTCTGGTGTTGAGTGCGGCCAGCGACGTTCTGGACAAGGTGTTGTTGCTTGAGCTGGGCGCCGACGACTACGTCACCAAGCCATTCAGCCCGCGTGAACTGCTGGCCCGCGTGCGGGCTGCCGTGCGCCGTCTGAATCAAGCTTCCGACAAGATAGAGATGTTCAGCTTCGACGATGTGGAAGTCAATTTCTCGAAGATGGAACTCCATCGTGCGGGGCAGTTGGTCCCGCTTACGCCGCAGGAATTCAAGATGCTGCGATTCTTCCTCAATAATCAGGAGCGGGTGGTTTCGCGCACCGAGTTACTCAATGAAGTTTGGGGGTATAACAACTATCCCACCACGCGAACGGTCGATACGCATATACTTCGGCTGCGGCAGAAGCTGGAGAAGGATCCAACCGATCCCGTGCATTTCCGCACCGTCCATGGCACAGGCTACAAGTTTGTAAGGTGATGTAGGAGAAGGATACCGGCGATGGGTAGATTACGGCTGCGCACCAAATTCCTCATCGCCATGTTGTTGACCTCCGCTGGATTGACGGCAGTCTCCCTGCTGATCGTTCAACACACAGTGGCCAGTCATGTGCGCGGCAGCTTAAAAAGCGATCTTGCCGATTCGGTCCAGACCTTTCGCAATCTACAGCGCGAGCGCGAAGCTGACTTATCGCGGCTGGCTGAACTGATGGCCGATCTTCCCAGCCTGAAGGCGCTCATGACTTCGCACCATGCGCCTACCATTCAGGATGGCTCGCGCGAGATGTTTCATCTTTCCGGCGGCGATCTTTTCGCGCTGCTGGATTCCAGCAACCAGTTCGTCGGTTTCCATACGAAGTCGTTAGGCATTTCGCGCGAGCAGGCGCAGCAACTGCTGAACAGTCGCGGTTCGCTCGATGATCCTCTGCAATGGTGGTTTGCCGGCGGTCACCTTTATGAGGTCGTCCTGGCGCCGATCTACTTTGGTCCGCGATCGGATAATACTTTGCTGGGTGTGGTGGCCGTGGGCTATGAAATGAATGCCGCCGTGGCGCGGCAAGTCAGTCAGGTGGCTGCCAGCCAGGTGGCGATCCTTAGCGGGGACACGGTTGCCGTAAGCACACTGAATCCCGGACAGACAGCTGAATTGAAATCCCAGTTGGCTGCCCGCCCCTTGCCGGCCGAGGCTGCCAACTGGAAACTGGGCAAGGAAAGCTTCGTAGTTTATGCCTTGAATTTAAATGCGGATCAATCACCGCCCGTGACCATGATCGTGATGAAATCTTATGACCAGGCTACTGCGTTCCTGAACCACCTCCGGCATCTGTTGCTGGCCGTCGGCCTGGGAGCTGTACTTGGCGGCAGCTTGCTCGTTTACCTCATCGCGGGCACATTCACCCGGCCCTTGGAAAAACTGGTAGAGGGCGTACGCGCCCTAGGCGGCGGCGACTTTGGTTATCCCTTGCACGCTCCTGCCGCGGGTGAGGTCGCCGAGCTTACCGAAGCCTTCACACGCATGCGCGACAGCCTGCGCCAAGCCCAGCAACAGTTGCTTGCCGCCGAGCGTCTGGCGACGATCGGCCGCATGGCCAGCTCCATTTCCCACGATTTGCGGCACCCCCTTACTGCCGTGCTAGCCAATGCCGAGTTTCTGGCGGAAGCCGACCTAAGCTCGGTGCAGCGCGAGGAGCTGTATCTCGAGATCAGGGTCGCGGTGAACCGTTTGACCGACTTGATCGATTCTTTGCTGGAACTGTCGCGTCCCGCCGAATCGCTGAATGTAATCGAGACGCCGGTCGAGAGGACCATCAGCCGCGCCATGGAGCTGGTGCGCGCGCATCGCCAGTTCCATAGAATTGCCATCGCCATTGAATCGCCCGGCGTACATAGCGCTCTGTTTGATCCGCGGAAGATGGAGCGTGTCTTTTACAACTTGCTATTGAACAGCTGCCAGGCAGCACAAGTCTGTGGCGGCCATGTGGGAGTAACCGTTGCTGACCAGAATGGTGACTTGAAGATTCAAGTATCCGATGATGGTCCGGGTGTAGAGTCCTCGATTCGCGACAAATTGTTCCAGCCTTTCGTCAGCTATGGCAAGGAGAACGGCACGGGCTTGGGACTAACCATCGCGCAAAAGATCGTGCAGGATCATCATGGCAGCCTAGCCCTGAAAAGCTCGGTGCCAGGCCGCACGGTAATGGAGATCGTCTTACCGCGTTATACCAACAGGAAAACGGCTGACATGAATGGCCGCCTGGCTGACGCCTCGCAATCTTTCACTACTTGAAACGTGGTTCGCTCGCCACTTCCGAGGGCCCAGGTAACTTGGTTGCAGAGAGGTGCGACATGAAAGACTTTCGCCATCCCCAGCTCTTACGCCACAGCCGGAAGCATCCGGCAAGAGCAGCCGCGCTGTGCCTTCTATGCTTCGGATTCGTCCTGGAGCAGTCGTCCTCCGCACAGACGCAGAGTAATAGCGACTCAGCCACGCTGCAGGAGTTGAAAAGCGAGGTCCATGAACTGAAAGGCATGGTTTCTCAACTGCAGCAAGAAAGCGTGGCCAGCCGCGCCGAGATCACGCGTCTACGCGAGGAATTGGAAAAGAGTAACGCTGCGGGTTCCGGCCCATCTGAGAGCGTGACTGTCGATCAGCAATCGCCGGCCTATGGCACCTCGACGGCCGCGCAACTGGAGCAGCGCCTGGACAGCGTGGAAGAGCAGCAGCAGTTGTTGACGGGGAAGATCGACGACCAGTACCAGACCAAAGTTGAAAGCGCCTCCAAATATCGAGTTCGCCTCTCGGGAATTGTGCTGTTCAATTTATTCGGCAACAGTGGCCCCGTGGATAACCTCGACGTGCCTACCTGGGCCACGCCAGGCACTCCTGGAACGCCCTCCGGCGCCGTGGGTGGTACGCTGCGGCAATCGATTATTGGCCTGGAGGCGTTCGGCCCCGATGTCTGGGGCGCTCGCACCAGCGCGAACGTGAACTTCGATTTCGGTGGAGGTTTTCCGGCGACAACGAATGGCGTCGATTCCGGCTTAGTGCGTCTGCGCACCGCAGCGGTGCGCTTCGATTGGAAAGACACATCCATTGTCGCCGGTCAGGACCAGTTGTTCCTTTCGCCGCTCAGTCCAACTTCGTTTGCGTCGCTGATTGTTCCACCGCTTTCCTACGCGGGCAATCTCTGGGCCTGGACGCCACAGTTGCGGGTGGAACACCATTTCGCTCTCTCCAGTGATTCGAAGGTGCTGGTGCAGGCCGGTGTCATGGACAATCTCACCGGAGAACCGCCAGACGGCGTGAACTACACCTGGTATCGAGTTGCGACCTCTGCGGAGCAAACTCGGCAGCCTGCCTATGCGGCACGAGTCGCTTATTCGCATCCGTTCTTTGGGCAGAGCTTCACGGTTGGAGCTGCCGGCTACTACAGCCGTCAGAACTGGGATTTTGATCGTATCGTAAACGGCTGGGCCGGGATGATGGACATCAATCTACCCCTCGGTGCGCGATTCGCACTAAGCACTTCCTTCTATCGAGGAGCCGCGATCGGTGGCTTGGGCGCGGCGCTGGGACGCAGCGTTCTCTTCGATGGTCCGCTGTCTGATCCTACAACGGAAGTCATTCCCTTGAATGTTGTCGGCGGCTGGGCCCAGTTAAAGTTCCACGCCACACCGAAGCTCGAGTTCAACGGAGCTTTCGGCCAGGACAGCCCGTTCGCGGCCGACGTGAACTACTTCGGCGATCAGGTCAACAGTTACTCGACACCGTTTCTGACCGCCAACCGCGGAGCCTTCGGGAACGTGATCTATCGTCCTCGGTCCGATCTGCTGCTGTCGATGGAGTATCGCCGGCTACGCACCTTTACGATCTATGACAACAGTTATCAGGCTGGACAGGTAAATATGTCGGTGGGGGTCCTGTTCTGAGAAGCGGCATGAGAACCATGACATCATGGGCCAAGCTGTTGGTTATCGGATGGGGGCTGTTGACCGCAGGAGTCTGCTGCGCTCAGGAATCGACGGTCACCGGTAAAGTAGTTCTGGAAGGCGGAGCCAACGCAAAGTTCGCCGCGTCGACTGTGGTCTGGCTCATGCCAACTGGAGCCGCTGCCGGGTCGACGCCCGTCCCGCCCATGCATGCCGTGCTCACGCAGAAGAACAAAATGTTTGAGCCTCACTTGCTGGTCGTCACCCGCGGCTCGACCGTCGATTTTCCGAACCGCGATCCCTGGTTCCACAACGTATTTTCGCAGTTTAATGGCAAGCGCTTTGATCTGGGGTTGTATGAGGCCGGCACTACGCGTACGGTTCATTTTGATCGCGAAGGCGTCTCCTTCATCTTCTGCAACATTCATCCGGAGATGAGCGCCGTGGTCGTCGTGCTAGGCAGTCCGTACTTCGCCACCACCAGCAACAGAGGAGAATTTACCATCCCTCAGGTTCCTGCGGGCAGCTACATGCTGCATGTGTGGAACGAAGGTGCGTCGGCGGAAGCTCTGCAGGCACTATCTCGCGAGGTGCAGATTGGCGACGGCTCTCACGCGGTAGGCACGATACGTGTGCCTATGACGAAAATAGCGTCGATTCCTCACAAGAACAAGTATGGGCAGGATTACGAGCCGCCTTCGCCAAACAACCCAGTGTATGTTCAACCGCAATAACGATGCCGCTGCCCATGCATTATGATGTTCGTCCATGGCAAACCGGCATTACTTCTTCAAGCTGATACCGCCTCGTGTGACATTTCCTGCTGACATAACCCAGGAAGAACGGGAACTGATGGACGAGCACAGCGCGTACTTTCAGCAGCAGTTCGAGCAGGGCAAGCTACTTCTTTATGGCCCGGTGATGGCTCCAGAAGGCGCTTTCGGGCTGGCGATCCTTGAGGTGGCTGACGCGAGCGAAGCTCAGAGGTTCGGCGAGAACGATCCTTCCGTCAAGGCCGGCCTGAACCGATTCAGTGTTTACCCTATGCATGTATCCGGAGCTCGCGGGAAAGACTAAGGCGGCATGGCTAAAGCCATGCCCTTTCAAAGACGCGATCTTAGCTTCACGGGGAAAACGGGCTAGAGTGGCGCATCCGACAATGTGGGAGTTGCGACAATTTGTCCGGCCCACTCGCTCATGGGATACATGCGACCGCAATCGAGACAGCGAGTTACATCGAAGTGCGTGCCGCAGTTCGGGCAAGTGGCATTGCTGGCAAAGGTATCGAATGGTGCGCGGCAATGGGCGCATCTCCAGAAATTTCCGACCGGCGGCGAGGCCTTGCACCAGGGACAGGAAAATTCATGATGACGCGGCATTTTGGCGGCGCGCAGTAACCTCACGGATTGCTTCAAACCGCCCCAGCAATTCAGCAGAATAAACACCGAGAGCACGCCGAACCATACTGAGCCGATCCGTACAGCCACCAGGATCAAGCCGGCCACGCCAATGAAGCCGATTACGGTCGCTACCATCAGGCTGCGGGCACGCCCCATGAGAAACCACAGGAGCGCGCGCAGGATTTGCCCACCATCCAGCGGATAGATCGGCAGCATATTAAAGATCAGCAAAGCCGCATTGATGTAGAAGATTGCCTGCAGCAAAACAAAGAAGTCGGGAGTCGTCAGCCCGAGCCCAAAGTGCATGAGCTTGGTCACCACGAGGATGACTGGGATCAGAACGACATTCACCAACGGTCCAGCCGCGAGACTCCACAATACTGCACCGGGTCGCGGCGGCGGGTCAACATAAGCGACGCCGCCCAGGGGCCACAGGACGATGTTGTTGGCGTTTCCGCCAACTTGCCGGCAGGCCAGTGCGTGACCAAATTCGTGCAAAAGCACGATGAGAAATAGCGACAGATATTCCACCACGTTCCAGACCATGGAGGAGTATCTTCCCGCCCGCATGTTGATCTCGAAAATGGCGAAGAGAAACCATGACCAATGCAGAAAGACGTCGATGCCTCGAAAGCGGAAGAGATGGACAGATCCCTGTCGGCTGTTTGGCATCGGGAATCAGTTCCCCGGCGGAGGCTGGGTCGTATTGGCGCTGCCGGTCGTTCCCGGTGGAGGCTCGGATGCCGGCTCCTGACGCTGCGGCGGCAGTGGATAATAGCCGTGCTTGGCGTAGACATCCAGACCCTGACGCTTTACGCGCACTTCAATCTCGCGGTAATTACTGGAAGGCGCCAGCGCCGTGTTGTAGCCCAGAGTGTACTGGTTGCGGGCTTCCATGGTGATGCGCTGGTAGGCGCTCTCGATGGCTTCCTTGGAGAACTCGTTCAGCACGTCGCCGCCTGTCGCATTCGTGTACTTGGGCAAGATGTTGCTATAGCCGAAGCCGGGAATGCGGGCTTTGGCGACTTTGCCGTAAACCGGCATGGCGGCGGTGTCGACACCGATGGCGTATACGATGATGCCATCGGTGAGCAAGACCTTGAGCACCTGGGCGTAGCTGGCTCGGCTGCCATACTCCTGTCCATCACTAATGATGAAGATGATCTTGCGGCTGGTGGGCGAGCGGTGAACAAGTTCCTGCGCGGCCATCAAAATAGCATCGTTGAGAACGTGGTATTCCGGCTGCGAGGTGATTACCTGGGCTGCGCCCGGCATGGGCTTGCTGTTGGTCTCAGGCCCCGAACCGAAGGGGCCGCCAACCACCGGCGCGTTTGCGTTGGTGCCGCTTTCGTCTTTGAGCCGCTGCAGTGCCAGCTCCATTCTGGTGGAGTTGCCGAAATCCTGTCGCTTATTGACGGTGTTGCCGTAGGTGAAAACCGCGACCTCGTCGAACGGACCGAAGGCGCCGCCCAGCGCCGAGAACGTTGCGTTGACTTTGCGCAGCGCGGGATCCGGCAACCCTTGATCGACGATGAGCGCCGCTGCCAGCGGGAACGGATCGCTGGTGAAGAACGTGAGCTTTTGCAGCGTACCGTCTTCGTAGATGGTGAAATCTTTGGCCAGCAGGCCTTCCACCATCTTACCTTCGCTGTCTTTCACCGTCACAGGAACGGTGACGAAGTTGACGGTCTTGGTCAGGGTCATCAGTTCGTCGGGTCCGCTCTCACCACCCTGAGGCACGCTGCCGGGGGGTACAGTCTTAATTTCCCGCGATCCCGGAGGCGGTGGCTGGGGATTGGTAGAGGCGGGAGCCGATTGCTGTCCCGCGTCGCGAGTATTTGCCGGCGGCTCCGGGTTTTCACCGTTGGAAGGATTTCCCCGGTCGTCTGCGCTGGTGGGAGGAGGCATACTCACGCTCGGTACCGGCGCATTGTTCTGGGGCGTTGGCGCGTCGGGTAGTGGCTGGTCTTGCGCGATCACCGCCGCTGCGCCAAGCGCCAGGACCGTCATAAGCACGGCGCCTCTGATGCGGGAGCTCAAGGGGCGTGAGAACATGGGACTCTGTTGTCTCCAGGGTTTGCCAAAACTTAGCACAAGTATACCTGTAATCGGGCCTGCCAGCCCATCGCTCATTTGGCCACGCTGCACTAAAATGGATACATCCGATACGAAAGAGCGGCTATGTCTCTCCCCAGCTTACGTCAGAGTGTCAAGGTTGCATCACTCCTGTTGATTGGATGCCTGTGGCTATCGGCGCAGTCGCAGAATCCTCCAGCTCAGGAACAGCAAGGTCAGCAGCCGTCCGATCAGGACAATCTGCAGACCTTCAAGGCCGAGGTCAACGTCGTTAACTTGTTCTACAACGTCAAGGACAAGCACGGCATGTTGATTCCCAACCTCAGCAAAGACGACTTTGAGGTCCTGGAGGACGGCAAGCCGCAGACCATCAAGTACTTCTCGGCGGAGTCGAATCAGCCGCTGACTCTGGGGATCATGATTGACACCAGCGCCAGCCAGACGCGCGTGCTCGATATTGAGCAGGAAGCCTGCGCCCAGTTCCTGAAGGCGGTGCTGCGCGAGAAGGATCTCGCCTTTGTCATTAACTTTGACGTCGATGTCGACCTGGACCAGGACTTCACCAATAACGTTCACGATCTGGCGCGCGCTCTGAACAAGATGCAAATTAATGCCGGCATGGGCGGCGGTCCACCCGGGCTGGGCGGCGGTCCGGTTCCTACCACGCCGCGCGGCACGCTGCTTTACGACGCCATTTATCTGGGTGCTGACGAGAAGCTGAAGAATGAGGTCGGTCGTAAGGCGATGATCATTTTCACGGACGGTGAGGATCAGGGCAGCCGTTTGCGAATCCAGGATGCGATTGAAGCAGCGCAGAAGGCCGACACCATCTGTTACGTGATCCTGATCGCCGATCGCGGCTTTTACGGCGGCTTCGGTTACAGCGGCGATTCCGAGATGCGCAAGCTGTCGGAGGCGACTGGTGGCCGTGTCATCGAGGTCGGCAATAAGCAGGACAAGCTGAAGGCCGCGTTCGATCAGATCCAGAGCGAGCTGCGCAGCCAATACAACATCGGCTACACCCCGACGAACAACAAGCTCGACGGAACCTATCGCAAGATCCAGATCAAGGCCAAGGGCGATTACAAGATCCAGGCACGACAGGGCTATTACGCCCTGGCCAAGGACTAACGCTCGCCGTCATTCGGTGTCGGGCACTTCCTCCAGCCGCCTGCGAAGATAATTCCAGTTCGGCTGAAATTCGTTTCGTTTCGCCTGCGCGGCGCGATCGGCCTGTTGCTCCTCATATCCGGCCCTCCACCAGAGAAAAATCGACAGCGCCGCGAAGATGAGACACAGATAGTAGCTGGGATATCCGACATACGCACTGAAGGCCGCCAGACACATGACCAGCCAGGAGCCGAGATAACGCCGATAGAGCAACTCCGCGCGCTGCTTTGCTTCTTCTAATTGATTCCACTCAGGCAGCTGGGCTTTGGCGATTTCCATGCCCAGGCGATCCGACTCGGCGGGGTGCAGCGCAATCGGCGCGACCAGAACTTTGCCATCCTGCGAAAGTACAAGCTGCTGACCATCCAGACGGAGTTCGAGGCCGCGTATCTCGGTACGGATGACGTTGCTCGTCTCACCCATTGGCATGCTCCGCGCCGCGCTTAAAGATCCTTCTTCCCGACAACGGCGATGCCCAGCTCCTTCAATTGCCGCGCGCTGACGGGCGTCGGCGCGTCGACCATCAGGTCAACGGCTTTCGCGGTCTTGGGGAAGGGAATTACTTCGCGCAAGCTTTCCGCGCCGGCCAGGATCATCACGATGCGATCCAACCCCAGCGCGATGCCGCCGTGGGGCGGCGTGCCGTATTGCAGCGCTTCCAGGAAAAAGCCGAAGCGCGCCTGCTGCTCCTCCGGAGACATTCCCAGCGCCTTGAAGATCTTCGCTTGAATGTCCTGGCGGTGGATACGAATCGAGCCTGATCCCAGCTCGGTGCCGTTCAGCACCACGTCATAGGCCAGCGCGCGCACTGCGCCGGGATCGCTCTCCAGTTTGTCCATGTCGTGCTCATGCGGCGAGGTGAAGGGATGATGCGCGGCATTCCAGCGGCCCTCGGCCTCGTCCCACTCGAACATGGGAAAGTCAGTGACCCACAAGAAGCGGAAATTACCGTGCTTGAATGCGCCATGACGTTCGGCGTACTTCTGCGCGAGCGCGAGACGAAGTTGGCCGGCAGCGGCGTAGATTTCATAGGCGCGCTGGCACTGGCGAACCGCTGTCTGGTGAGCCGGATCGGTAACGGCATTCGCGGCGGTAGCGAGCACATTGCCGGCCACTACCACAAGCAAATCCTCCGCATTCGGCTTTGCGAGTTCGCGAATCTTCGCAGCCGCTTCCGGGAATGATTTCTCCAGTCGCTTGATGTCCTCAAAGACCTTGGCGTCTTTGCGATCGCCGAACATGGTTTTGATTTCGTCGCGGTCTTTGCGCGACAAGTCGCCGACCTTGGGGATCACAATCGCGACGATAGGAAGCTCGGCGTCGACGTGTAGCGTCTCCAGATTTGCCGGCGCGAACGCCTCGCGCACATCGGCCATGCAGGGAATGCGCAGGTCAGGCTTGTCGATGCCGTAGAGGCGGATTGCCTGGTCGTAACTCATCTGGGGAAACGGCGTGTGCAGATCGACGCCGATGGTCGAGAATGCGGCCTTCAAAAAGCCCTCGACGACGTGAAAGACCATCTCCGGCCGCGCGAAGCTGATCTCGAGATCGATCTGCGTGAACTCAGGCTGGCGATCGGCGCGCAGATCTTCGTCGCGGAAGCAGCGCACGATTTGAAAGTACTTGTCGAAGCCAGAGATCATCAGGATCTGCTTGAATATCTGCGGCGATTGCGGCAGAGCGTAGAACTCGCCGGGGTACACACGGCTCGGGACAAGGTAATCGCGAGCGCCTTCCGGAGTGGAGCGCGTCATGAACGGCGTCTCGATTTCGTAGAAGCCCTGCGAGTTGAGGAACTCACGGATGGCAATCGACACCTTGTGGCGCAGCTGGATGTTGCGCTGCATCTCCGGCCGGCGCAGATCGACGTAGCGGTGCTTCAGGCGCACTTCTTCGTTGGCCAGCACGGTGTCGGCGGGCGTGAAGGGCAGCGGCTTGCAGTCGTTCAGCAGGCGGACTGCATCGGCGACTACTTCGATCTCGCCGGTCGCGATGTTCTTGTTGACGGTGCCTTGGTCGCGCAGCTTGACATGACCGATGACAGCGAGAACAAACTCAGAGCGCACGTCCGCGGCCTTGTCATGCGCGGCGCCGGAGTCGGCGGTTACGACCACCTGCGTGATTCCAGTGCGATCGCGCAGATCGAGAAAGATGAGGTTGCCGAGATCGCGCCGCTTGTTGACCCAGCCCATGAGCACAACCTTGGAGCCCGCGTCGGAGGCGCGCAGCTCACCGCACATATGAGTACGTTTGAGATAACCTAAGAAGTCGAGCATGAGAGTCCTACGTTCGCCGTTCGTCAAGAGAAGAATGTCATCCCGACCGAGGACGTTAGTCCGAGCGGAGGGATCTGCGTTTTCGTTGCGAAACCGCAGATCCCTCGATTCGGGCTTTAGCCCTCACTCGGGATGACAGTTGGTAAATGAACTCCGAATTCTATTGTCTCAGGAATGCGGCGAGTTCTGCACGCGGGACGGTGACTTGTTCCCCGGTGGCGAGATCTTTGACGGCGAACTGATCGGCAGCGACTTCATTCTCGCCGACGATGACGATGTATTGCGCGCCCGCTTTTTCCGCCAGTTCAAAGGATTTCTTCAGCCGGAAATTCTCATCGCCCAGATCGGCGCCGATGCCGGCGCGGCGCAGTTCGCGAGCTAGCTTCAAGGCGTGCTTGTTCATTCCGGCGCCTAACGGGGCGACAAACGCTTGAATCTTCGCCGTGGGCTGCTCACCTTGCGACTGCAGGGCGAAGATGAGACGATCTTCGCCAATGGCGAAGCCGATGCCGGGCGCCTTGGGACCGTCGAGGGACTCCGACAAGCCGTCGTAGCGTCCGCCGCCGAGAACGGCGCTCTGCGCGCCCAGGCCGCCATGCGTGAACTCGAAGGTCGTGCGCGTGTAGTAATCGAGACCGCGAACCATGCGCTCGTTGATGGAATAAGGAACGCCTACGGTGTCGAGCATCGCGCGTACTTCGGCGAAGTGCTGGCGGCAAGGCTCGTCGAGATACTCGCTGATTTTCGGTAGTTTCTCGATGATCGGTTGATCTTCCG
>JASHXK010000198.1 GCA_030043575.1 Terriglobales bacterium | reverse complement strand
ATAGCCCACGATGGCGGCGATTGCGCCAAAGGCGAATATCGGGTAGAGCCGGAACGAGTTCATGGGAGTCGCTGCGAGGGTTTGACATCAAAGATAGCGGGATTGGCGGTAGAAGAAAACAAGAAAATGAACGCAGGAATTCGATTCAACACCAACGTGGTTCATTTCCGGTCGACAACCGGATTGCGCAGCGTTCCCACGCCTTCGATCATAACCTCGACCACATCTCCTGCTTTCAGCTGGCCCACGCCGGCAGGGGTCCCGGTGGCAACGATGTCTCCTGGCTCCAGAGTCATCACCTGGCTGATGAACCGCAGCAGCACGTCCATAGGAAAGAGAAAATCGGCCGTCGTGCCATTCTGGCGAAGCTCGCCATTGACGAGGGTTTGCACGCGAACTCCCTTCCACGGATCCAGCCCATCGGCAACGACAGGACCTACGGGACAGAAGGTGTCGAAGCCCTTGGCGCGAGTCCATTGCCCGTCCCTGTTTTGCAGATCACGGGTGGTAACGTCGTTCAGACAGGTATATCCCACAATGTAGGGCCTGACGTCTTCGCCTTCGGGCAGACGATAGCAACGCTTGCCGATCACCGCGGTCAGCTCGCCTTCGTAATCAACCCGCTGCGAGAGATCCATGGGACGGCGAATTTCTTCCTCGGGACCGATCAGTGACGACGGCGGCTTCAGGAAAAACAGCGGCTCGGTAGGTATGGGATGGTCCAGCTCTTTCGCGTGTTCACGATAATTGCGGCCGATGCAGACGATCTTTGACGGCTCGACCGGCGCCAGCAAGCGCACCGAACTCAGGGGCAGGCCAGCCTTGTCTGCCCTATCAAAATCGGAAAACGCTGTGGCGGCTTTCGTCAGGCTGCGGGTAATCACCTCTTTGCCGGCAACGTCTTCGATGAGTCCGTAACTTGTCTTACTTTGATGTTCAAATCGGCAGTAACGCATTGCTGGAGTCCTTCCAGGCTGCAACTGGCCTTGGTAACAACTCAATCCTACTCGGTCTTCGTCGGCACGGTTTCGCTGGCCTCAGCCGAACGTGGACTTTCGTTGTTCCGCAGATCGACCGCGGAAACCGCGTAGACGTACGTCTTCCCCGGTTCAATATTTTCGTCGCGATAGGACGAAGCCTGCACCAGCTGGGGGTTCAGCTTCTGCGGCGGTCCACCTTCGACCCAGCGGAAAACGTTGTAGCCCGCCAGATCGCTCTCGAGATTCGGCGCCCAGGTCAGGTCGATGAACGGCTTCTGCCCGACGCTGGAATAAACTGCCTGCAGCCCCGAAGGCTGCGCCGGCGGGTAGATGTCCCGGGTAAAGACTTCGACGGTGGGCGAGTCGTCGCCCTCAACGCCGGCATTCAAGCCATTCGCCTGCACCTGACTTAGTGTCGTAATGCGATATTCGTACTTCTGCTCCCAGCCGAAAGTCTTGTCGAGATACGATCCGACCGCGCTCGGCGCAACATCGTCGATCACGATAAATCCCGGAGCGCCCACCGGCCGCCGCATCACGCGGTAGAGGTAGGTCACGCCTGCCGGCGGCGTCGGCGGCGCTGGTCCCGACCAGCTGACATGCACGCCATCGGCACTGACCTCGGCCGATACCTTGTCCGGCGCCGCGATCGTCGGGGTCACCGGAATCGGCACCTGGTTGGATATGCCCGCGCTACGGCCATGTGCGTTGACCTCCTCCACGCCATACATGACGAATCCGGCAGGATTCTCCAAACCCAGCTCGGGCGGCAAAGTGTCGACATAGTGGATGCGCACCGGTCCTGGCGGGGCTTCGTTCTTCTGCCGTTCTGCTGGCTTCGGCGTCGGCGGAGGAATCTCAGCGACCACATCACACTTGGCCATCAACATCGTGCCCTCATGGCGGCAAATGCGCGAAATAGGATTGTGCTTGATGATGGTCTTGTCGGTGTTCTTGTGGGGCAAGGTCCAATCCAGTGTGACTTTGTTGCCACGGCGCGAGGCGGTGAGATCGGTCGGAGGAATCGGCAGGTTCAGCGACGGCAATGAGGGTGATCCGGGCGTTCCGCACCCGGCAAGCAAGGCGATTGACGCCAGAGCTCCGATTAGGCCAACGATCCGCAGTCGCATGGAAACTAACAGAGTAACAAATTGCGAGATTCTGCCTCCGGTCCGAGTGGCAAGCCGGACTTACCGGTTGCAATGGTTGCAGGTGCTCTGCGACAATCCGCTCTCCGGTTGAACTCAGGAGAAGACCTATGCGCCGGGAATTTCTTTCGCTCTTCCTGCTGGCTCTAACCCTGCCGGCTGTCGCGCAAACGACGACCACCCCGCCACCTTCCAAACCCGCTGCGACCGCGGCGGTCGATAAAGCCTATCTGCAGAGTATCTGGGACGGATGGACCGCCGCCGATCTCGACAAGCAGGGCCAGTTCTATGCTCAAGGCCCAGGCCATCTGTTCTTCGATGTCGCACCCCTCAAGTACACCAGCTGGGATGACTACAAGGCAGGTGTCGCGCCCTCGCTGAAGGACGCTCCCAAGGTAACCTACACGCTCAGTGATGATCTTCAGATTCACCCCGAGGGCAAAATTACCTGGGTCGATGGCACGCTGGAGATGGGAGGGATGACGCCGCAAGGTCAGAAGGAGTCGATACCTTTGCGCTGGACTGCGGTGCTGGAACAGCAGAACGGCCGCTGGGTCATCGTCCATGAGCACGTTTCCGCTCCCGCAGAACCGCCGCCGCAACAGTGAGCTTCTGCGCGCGATCTAAGCGTCCAGCTTCTTCGCCAGCAGCTCATTCACCAGCGCGGGATTCGCCTGGCCTTTGGACGCCTTCATCACCTGTCCCACAAAAAAGGCGATGACGGTTTTCTTGCCACCGCGATACTGCTCCAGCTGCTTGGGATTGGCGGACATGACTTCGTCGATGATCTTCTCGATGGCCGCGGTATCCGTGATCTGCTGCGGCTTTTCTCTTTCGTAGATCGCGGGAAAGTCCTGGCCGCGCTCGAAGGCGAAGTCGTAAAGATCCTTCAGGATTTTTCCGCTGATCGCGCCACTCTCGACCAGGTCGGCGGACATTGCCACGCCCTTCATCGAAATGGGCGATTGCTCGATCTCGATGCCCTTGGCTTTCAAACGTCCCATCAACTCGCTCTGCACCAGATTGGCGACGCGCTTGGGATTCTTCGCCGCCGCAGCGGCTTCTTCAAACTGATCGGCCAGCGATCGCGTGCTGGTCAAGGTCGTCGCGTCGTATTCGGTGATTCCGTACTGCGTGACCAGTCGCGCGCGTCGCGCCTCGGGCAATTCGGGCAGCTGCGAGACGATTTCCGCGCGCCACTTATCATCGATCACCAGCGGCAACAGGTCCGGCTCGGGGAAATAGCGGTAATCGTGCGCCTGCTCCTTGGACCGCATGCCGTATGTCTTGCCTTCGCCGGCGTTGTACAGTCGCGTCTCCTGCTCTACCTTTCCGCCTGACTCCAGAATTTCCTCGTGGCGCTCAATCTCATACTCCAGGGCGTGCTTGATGAAACGAAACGAATTGACGTTCTTCACTTCGGTCTTGGTGCCGAACTCGCGCTGGCCGCGTGGTCGAATGCT
>JASHXK010000197.1 GCA_030043575.1 Terriglobales bacterium | reverse complement strand
TGGCCGGCTGGCCTTCGTTTTTGGCACGGCTTCCAATGCCTGCTCTCTCCGCGTGAGGGTGTTGTCCCGTGGGACATACTGATGCTTCGAGTTCTGTGTCTGGTTGATTACGCAAGACCCAACGGCGGCCGCGGTCGTTCTGGCAGACAGCCTTGCGGTGGTTTGGGGGTTGGTCTTCAGGCTGGGTCTAGTAACTAGACTGGAGATTGTCAGCGATCTGCGATTCGGTTCTCTCCGCAGTCCTACAGTCCAATAACAGTCCAATAAGGATTGCGATGGGCTGCAATAGGCGTTTGAGGATGCCACCCGCTCTTGCCAATTGCTTGATACTGCGTGGCCTACGAGATTCGAATCCCTGTCTCTCCGCCAGCTAGTCTCAATAGCAGAGAAACTCCGTCGAACTGCCATGCCATGAATAGGGGTGCTTAGCCCTTCCATCGTTCCGGGAGATCTGTCGTGTCCTTTCCGCCGCCACCCTCCACGAACCCGACGCACGCCTTGGCCACCGCCATGCTGAATCACAAGCCCGAGTGGGCAAGAATAGCGTTGGAGCAAGGGGCGGACGTCTTCGCCAAAGGCCGTAGTGGCGAGACCCTGCTGGCCGAGGCGCTCACCGTCGGACTACGCGCTTCGAAAAGCAAGGAAAAATCGATCAGCGGGCGGATGTTCGCCGAGGGGCAGATCAAGATAGCAGCTTTGCTGCTAGAGCACAGCCAGACCCAGCCGGTTGAGCGGTTCAGCCTCTTCGACGCCGTCGTCGCCCGCAACTTTGCGGCAATCCGGCGCAACCTTGATCCGGCGCAACTCGCGGAAAGCGATGCGAACGATTATCGCAAGGCGCTGGCTCACGCTGTGCAAGAGGGTGACACGGAGATCGTGAAGCTGCTGCTTGCTGCGGAGCGATTCTCGCTGTCCGACGCGGTGAACGCCGGCGACGCTGCTGCCGTCCGCTCGGCCATGCAGCGGGCACCGCTCGCGGACAACAATGCGCAGGAGTATCACCGGTCTCTCATCGCGGCAGTGCGGCAAGACAATTCCGAAGTTGTGGAGCTGCTGCTGGCCGCCGGCATGAGCCCCGACACACGCCTGAACTGTCCCCCGGACGACGGTAGCGGGTCACCGCTGCTTACCTCAGCCACTTATGCTTGGAACGGGTGGCCGCTGCTCACCTTTGCAGCCGCGCGAGGCAGTATAGCGGCAATGCGGGCGCTGCTGAATGCCGGAGCCGATCCTAACGCCAAGGGAGACGCCACGGCCCATCCGCACGGACCCTTTTTCGACGGAGCCCACGAGCGCGGCGTGGCACTTGGAAGACGGCTCGCCCTGGCCCAGGAGGCTGCAAAAGCGGCTGTGCCGGCGCAACCGGGTGCCGATCCCGCCATGCATCAGATTGCCACGCTCAGGGCGATTAGTGAGGCCATCGCGTCGATGCCGCTCCTAGATCCTGGCTCGGATTATGCCGCCTACGTCACTCCTCTGATGATCGCCGCTAACACATCCAGCCTCGATGCCGTCAAGCTGCTGGTGCGGGCGGGCGCGGACCTGGGCGCCAAAGACAAAAAGGGGAGGACCGCCCTGACCTATGCGAAGGAGGCCAAGTTCAAGCGGATCGTCGCCTATCTCGAGAAGGCCTATGAACAGCGCGACGCAGCCGGCGAATTAACTCTGCGCGAGGCGGCATCCACCGGGACGATTTATCGCGTGAAGGCGCTGCTGGAAACCGGCGCCGAGCTGGAGCAGCGCGACGAACAGGGCCACACGCCGCTGATGCTCGCCGTCGCTGCGGGCCACGTGGAAGTAGTCAAGATGCTGTGCGCGGCGGGAGCCAATGTGCATGCCACGCGCAACGACGGTGGCGATCTCTGGACCTGCGCCTTTGCGAAGCCCAAGGCGGAGATCATAGGTGGTCTCATCGAGCACGGTCTCAGCCCCAACCAACCGCGCAAACCGGCGCCGGCTTTGTTGCTGGCGTTCGGCTTGCCGAAGCCGAAGGAAATACTAAAACTCATGCTCGACAACGGCGCCGATGTGCATGCCACGGTGCCGGCGGAGGTGGTAGAGACGGCGGTGCAACGGCTTCAAAAATCGAGGGAATTTCTGACCCTGGTTGCACCGCAAGACACTCGCAAAAGCGCGTCAGCGAAAGATCTAAAGGGTCCATGCAGCGTGCTTGAATTCGCTAAACGTCTCGCGTCGAGCGATGTCTACTACATCCTTCACACGCACGCTGGAGTCGCGGAAGACAGCCATGAATTTGTTTACGAGCATGTGCGGGAGGCGCTGAAACATTGCGCCGTTCTGGCCGACGAGAAGTTCAAGGCGGAGGCGGCGCGCATCGGTGCGATCCTGCGCGCCAAGCCGACTGCGTGGAAACGCCGCAAGGGCGTCCTCCACTATATGTCCTCGCTCGACAAGGCGCTGGCCGCGCATTATGGAGAGTCGCCGGCCGAGGCTGCGGGAGAGAAGGTTCCTCTGCAATTGCTGCAACGGCTGCAGGCCGAAGTGACAGCCAACGGCTATACGCTGGTCTATACCGGACTGGCGGAGGGATCGTTGCAGCGGCTGCTGCTGTTTCCGCTGAACGAACCGCTGGCCGCGATTGCCGCCTGCGGCACCAATGCCGCCAACTACGGCCACGACACGCGCGATGTTGTGAACTGGTGCGCCGAGACGCGGCGCGAGCACCCGCTGACCGTGATCGGCGTAGGCTTCGATTTCATGGATCTGAGGTTTGCGCCGCCAATCCAAAACAGCGAAAAACTCGCCGCTCGCATTACTGAGTTCTGTCCCGACATGCAAGTCTCAGCCAAAGATCCGCGAGCGGTCGGCAAGTTCGCTAAGGAACTGGCAGACGCTGGTGGGCGCTGCTTCTTCTGGTGGGATTGATGGTCGGGACAGCGGCATGCGATTTGAAACAAGCTCAGCCAAAGACAAGCACCTGTTTCGCTCGCGACTTCTTAGCTGCAACCCTGGTATAAGCCTCGACGGCATCGTCAAACCTGTTGCTTTCAGGCTGCGCGACGCGTAAGAAGCCTCCCTGAAACCCTTCGCGCAAATGGCTAAGGATGCCGACAATTTCCGGGCCTGTGAGCTTCTGGGTGTCGACCCCGATCAAATGAAGCTGGTTGTGGTAGAAGTCCGTTAGATTAAAGCAAAGCTCGGAGTCCGCACCGGCCGTGTTGGTTATGGCGATTTGTCTTCCGCCAATCCGCAGGGTACGCAAACATTGGCTGAACAGATCGGCTCCAACGGTGTCCAGCACCAGGTCGACGCCTTTTCCCCCGGTGGCCCTTTGCACGGCGCTAACCAGGTCCTCCTCTTTCAGGTTGATGATGACATCTGCATCGGATGCCCTGCCCGCGATGTCAGCCCCTATCACAGACGCACCTTTCCAATGAGCAATCTGGGTCGCGGCGGTGCCCACAGCTCCTTTGGCCCCCGTGATAAGAACTCGCTCGCTGGCTTGCAGATTCCCAGCGTCGATCAGTGATTGCCAAGCCGCAAGACAAGGCACGCCGACAACCGCCGCCTCCTCCATGCTCAACTGTTCAGGCTTTTCCGACAGCCACGAAGATGGGATGGCAACAAACTCAGCGTGAGCGCCAGGACGGACGACGCCGAAGCCGGCTCCAGTCCCCCAGACCGCCTTGCCGGTCCAGGACCCACCGTCTACGACGACGCCGGCAAAGTCACGGCCCGGAGTCATCGGCAGTTGAGAGTGGAAACGTCCGGCGACTGTCCCAATGTCGGAGGGATTGATGCTCGATGCCTTGACCTGCACCAGGACTTCGCCCTCCTTCAAGGCAGGAATCGGCAGGTCCTGCATGCTGAGAACGGATGGCGGGCCGTACTTTTCAAATCGAAGCGCTTTCATGGTTGGGTTCACTTTTCATCCTCATCACGACGCTTCGCCTGATGGCAAGAGGATCCTCCTCTGATGGCCCTCGCAGCAGGGCAACCAGTCGGTGACGCTAGTGACGAGTTTTTGCCGAAGGCCTGAATCAACAGAAAATAGAGAATTGGACTCACTGAACCTCGGGACCGTTCACGATGCGCGTGGTAATGCCAAACTTGCGGTAGCCGTGGAAGACGGTCACATTCGTCGTACACGCGCCCATTCCGTACATTCCCAGATTACAGAGGGTAGTTTCCGACTTCACCGGCAGAATAAAGGTTCCGGCATCTCCGACCTCGACCCTGGAATAGTCTATGACCGTCTTTGCGGACGTGATGTCCCAATTAGCGGGCAGATTTACCGGCATCATCTGCTCTCGCAACGGTTCCCCGGTCTGTGGTCGGAGCCACAGTTCGCCAGTAAACTCGGGCGCATAGGAGCGACCGTCAGTAAGAAGAAACGTCCAAAATATGTTCTTCTTCTGTGGTACGCGGAACTCATAGACGGCAACGGGCTGGTTCTGCAAACTGGCAATCCTGCTGAATTTGAATTCCGTCGCGCCCGGTATCTTGAATAAGTCCATGAGCGCGGGGCCAAACTCGCCGGTCGAGCTGAACTGGATGCTGTTGGGAGGATTGCTGAGGAAACTGCTCGCCGAGGCAGGCCGGCCATCCACCGTGACCTGCGAGTAATTTTCCAATCCCTTCTGGTATGTCACCTGCGCCGTCATGACGGTCTTCGACATTCCCTCCGACGTGGTCCTCTGCTGGACGATGAAATCCGGCAGTTGGTGACGGTATTTGAAGGCAAAGTCGCAGAGTTTCGCGATCAGATCCAGCCGGGCATCGTCCTTGGCGATCGCCTGACAGTTGTCCAGAACAGAGGTAGCGGCGGGCGCATCCTGCCCTGCAGCTACGGGAGCCCATGCAGCAAGCGCAAGCAAGATCAGGGCGCAGCGACAGGATTTCATCGCCAACTGGAGACGGCGGACTTTACCGTAGCGCCGACTCTTCATAAGAAGTGAATGGTATCGCACAAACGAGCGTGTGCGGCACCCGATGATCGATGCTGTGGGAATGGAGTTGTCAGCTGTTGGCAAAACGGGGTCAACCTTTGGCAACAGGGGATTAGTAGCTGAGCTTCTTCGCTTGTGTCGAGTCCGGCACGGGCGGAGGAACGGCTTCGATCGCGCTGCGAGGTTGAGCCATCCGATGGCGTCGCACGTAGGTGATTAACAAAAGCGCTGAAAACGCGATCAGAACTATGTAGCTCCACGGCATTGAGAAGCCGGGCTCGGGCCTGACTGCTTGGAGAGGCAACGAAAGCTCGGCATGCTGCCCACCACGCGCAACGTCGATGGCAAGCGTCCAGTCGCCCGCAGCCGGTAGATTCAGCGATGCTGTCTGCAGCAGTTTGTTCTCCGAGTCGGTTGTCGCGCGAACAACTTCAGTTGAGTTTGCACTGTTTGTTTGTTGAGCGCGCAAATCGACAGTGGAATCCAGCAATACATCTTGGGTGTTGCGATCCTGCACCAGCACGCTGAAATCCGAAGACCCGGTTTCGAGAGCGCCACCCGGTGCAAACACGCTCACCGCGAAAGCACCGGATTGTTGGTGCAGACGAAGTACCTGATCGTCATCATCCGAAGAGCTCGAAGCCAAATATGCCAAGCCTATTCCTGCAACAGCAAAAATCAGCAGAAATGAAATTGTCTCGATGGTGCGCGTGCTGAATCGGCGGCGCAACAGCCGGTCAGCGAACGACAGCCGTTGCGAGAGCGAAACGATGGCGTCAAGAGACGATGACTCCAGCTTGCGAGGCGAAGAGGCACGTGGCTGGCGCGGCCTTGTCTGAAGGCATTGCATGGCAATGACAATTGCCGGAATGATGAAAGGGATCGCGCCCATTACCCACATGATCGCGCCGGCGGCGGCCTGATCGTGGAGCGCGGAAAAACCGAAGAGCCGCGGCATGGCCGCATAGGAGGGATAAATCACCCGATCGGAGAAGACGAGGATTGCCGATAGGATTGTGTTTTGCACATCGCCGATGAGCAGGTAGGGAACGACCGTCCAGCGCGGCCAGCGCGAGAGGCTAGGCCAGGGCTGGATTACCGGCCACCAGAAGACAAGCGAGGCCAGGAAGAAACAGGCGTGCTCGACCTCGTGCCAGGAACTCGAGGCCAACGCCAGTTCATACAGACGCGGCGTGTGCCACGCGAACATTACTACGCCCATCAACAGCAGCGCCACCAGCGGACGAGTCAGCGCATTTCCCACGCGAGCGGCCACTCGCCAGTTCAGGAATGGTCCGGCAAACTCGCGCGCCGCAAACACCGGTAAACCTCGCACCAGCGGAATGAGCGGCGCGCCCAGCAAAATCAGCGGCGGGGCCACCATCATCAGCAGCATGTGCTGCAGCATGTGGGCGGTGATGATGAAGTTGGAAAACGTATCGAGGGGTGAGGCCAGCGCGATCCAGAGTGAGAGCAAGCCCAGCAGAAAACTGACGGCCCGCCAGGGCGAAAGAAACGGCACACCTGCCTGCCGCATCAGAATCCAGCCGCGTAAGTAGATCAGTGCGGTGAGCAGTAGGGCCAGAGTTGCGGCTGGAGGAACGGACCACGAAAGCAGCACAGCTTGGGTAACTGGCGGCATGCTCAGTATCGCTATCAGGAGCCCTTAGCCGGCGTCGCTTGGGCTTTTGGTGGCTCGCCAGCGTCAGCGTTCCAGTCTATGGTTTCCTGGCTGAAGCGGTCGAGCACCTGATCGCCCTTAACCTCGCTAAAGTAGTCCCATACCCATTCAACCACCGCCTCGACCTTCGCGTGCATGGTTGACAACAGGGCGACGTGCACGCCCAGCCACGCCGTAAAGGCCATTGGCCCTTCTAACTCGTAGCGATGGGCACCCATTTCGGCAACCGCCGCTCCGCGCCCGATCATGGCCATGATGCCTTTGTCGAAGTAGTCGAAAGGCTTACGCGGCGTCTCGGCGATATCGGCGAGAATGTTCTTGGCCGCCCATTTGCCCGACTGCTCGGCCACCGACGCCAGTTGCGGCAGGGGTTTTCCGTCTTTCCCGGTAATGTTGGCGAAGTCGCCCAAAGCGTAGACGCCCTTGAATCCGGGAACGGTAAGGTCCGGGGCGACATCGATTCGTCCGCCGTGCCCTTGCCGGATTCCCACGTTTCCCGAAAATTCGGAAGCGCGCAATCCTCCCGCCCAGACCACCGTGTGCGTCGGGATAATGGTTCCATCCCCCAACACTACGTGACCCTCTTCCACTTCCTTCACCGCCGTATGCAGATGGATTCTAACGCCGCGCTGCTCCAGCATTTTGGCGGCGTAGGCTTGCGCCTTGGTAGAAAATGCGCCCAGGACACAGTGTCCCATGTCCACGACATAGATGCCCGCTTCGCTTAGCGGAAGGCTTGGATACTCTTCGCGCAGCGCATGATGAATCATGTCGCCCAGCGTTCCTGCCATTTCCGTCCCGGTAGGACCAGCCCCCACGAGAACGAAATTGAGTGCGCCTTTGGCGATCAGCGACGGGTCGCGATTCGCGGCCTCCAGCACGGCAAGAATCCTGGAGCGCAGTAACTCGGCATCGTGCAGCGAATACAGGGGATAACTATGCTGATCGGCGCCAGGAGTGCCGAAGAAGTTGGCCTGCGATCCTGCCGCCAGCACCAGGAAGTCACCATGATATGTCTTGCCGTTGGCGCTGGTGACGGAGCGGTTGTTCAGATCTGCGGAGACAATCTCGTCCAGCTGGATTTCGATATTGGGATGCCGCACCAGCATGTTGCGCAAGCTGTAGGCCACGTTGCTGGGCGCGAGAAATCCAGCTGCAACCTGATACAGCAGCGGCTGGAACTGCTGATGATTGTGCTTGTCGATGAGCGTGATCCGAACCTCGGGATGCTCCGCCAGCTTCTTGGCGCAGTTGACTCCGGCGAAACCACCGCCAACGATCACCACATGCTTCATTTGGGCCGCTCTCTTTCGGGCTTGAATTGCGACTGCAGGAGAGTAATACCAGTGTAAGAACTCTACAAGTGCCGTGGCATTCGAGCAACTAAGAAAAATACTAGTAGCAATCCGGCACAGATTCAGCTAGAAAGACAGCTAACCTCCGCCACGGAAAGTAGTTGCGCCTCAATACCGCAGGCAAGAAAGCTGGAGTGTGTGAATGCAAACCACATCAGGATTTGACAGCTATCGGATATCTTCTACTGGGGCCAAAGCACGTCAGCGCACACCTTCGCAGCGGCGCAATCCATGCCGACTCGCAATCGCGGCTCTATCCCTAGGTGCCTTGTTGCTGATGGCGGCGTGCGAGAAGCAGGAAGAAGCCCCCAAGCCCGGTCCACCAGAAGTCGGGGTGGTTCAGCCGCTGCAAGAGAATGTGCCGGTCTACGACGAGTATGTGGCGCAGCTGAATGGCCCGGTGAACGCCGAGATCACACCTAAAGTCCAAGGCTATCTGCTGCGCCAGGTTTACCAGAACGGCTATTTTGTTAAGCAGGGGCAGCTTCTCTTCGAACTCGACCCGCGGCAGTATCAAGCGGCAGTAGATGCAGCAAAAGCTGACGTTGCCGTTGCGGAAGCCAACCTCGCCCGCACAACGGCCGACGTTGCACGCGATACGCCTCTTGCCGCGCAAAGTGCCATCCCACAGAAGCAACTGGACAACGACATCGCATTCCAGGCTTCATGGGAAGCGCAGTTGAAGGCCAAGAAAGCGGATTTGGCGAACGCCGAGCTGAATCTGGGCTGGACCAAAGTTTACTCGCCGATCGATGGCATCGCCGGTGTGTCGAACTCGCAAGTCGGCGATCTGGTTGGAACCAATACCAAGATGGCGACTGTCTCCCAGGTCAACCCTATCTGGGCCTATTTCAACATCGCGGAAAGCCACTTCTTGGAAGTGGCGCCTCAGATCAGCAATGTCATTATGGGTAAGATCACGCCTGAACAGGCCGGTGGCCAACCCATAGAGTACATCCAGGCGAACGACCAACCCTTTCCCGCCAAGGGACGCTTCATCTATGTGAATCGTCAGGTCGGCACCCAAACCGGCACGATTCAGATGGCAGCGGAGTTCCCCAACCCCGATGCCCTGCTTCGCCCCGGCGGCTTCGGGAAGGTACGTTTTCAGACCGGTGTCAGCAAGAACGCCCTGTTGGTCCCGCAAGCCGCTGTCATCGAAGTGCAGACCGACTATCAGCTCATAGTCCTGACGCCGCAAAACCGCGCTACATTTCGGCCGGTTAAGGTAGGCGAGCGCGTCGGGACCAACTGGATCATCACGGAAGGGCTCCAGCCCGGGGAGAAAGTCGTAGTCGATGGAATCCTCAAAGTCCAGCAGTTTGCCGCAGCGGCGCCAGAGCTAGTGAAAGAGGGCATTCCGGTTGTGCCCAAGCCCTATGCACCCCCGACACCGGCGGCCGGAATGACGGCAGCGGCTGGGAGCAACTGACCATGTCGAAATTCTTTATCAATCGACCGATCGTTGCCATCGTCATTTCGATCCTGATGGTGCTTGTCGGCGTGGTGTCGCTGCTGAGTTTGCCGACGCAGCAATTCCCGAATATTGCCGACCCGATGATCCAGGTGAAGGCTACTTATCCCGGCGCCGACGCGCAGACGATTGCCGAGTCGGTAGCTACTCCGATTGAGCAGCAGATGTCGGGCGTTAGCGGCATGAATTACATGTATTCGCTGAGCGCCAGCTCCGGCGGAAACATGTCGTTGTACATCGATTTCCAGCTTGGCACCGACGTCAATACTGATCAGATTCTGGCGCAGATGCGTACCGGTCAGGCTAACTCTCAGTTACCCAGCCAGGTGACGCAACAGGGCGTGATCGTACAGCCGGGCACGACAGCGCCGTTCATGCTGATCGACCTGTACTCGTCTACCGGCGCGTACGACAACATCTTCCTGGCGAACTATGCCACCATCAACCTGCAGTACGCGCTGACCCGCGTCTATGGCGTTTCGCAAGTCCAGATCTTCGGCGCCGGCCCGTATGCCATGCGCATCTGGGTTAATCCCGACAAGCTGGCGAGTCTGGGCGTGACCGTCACCGATATCGTCAACGCGGTTCAGAACCAGAATAAGGTGAATCCCGCCGGTCAAATTGGGGGCGAGCCGGTACCCAGCGGCCAGCAGTTCACCTACAATGTCCGAGCTCCAGGACGCCTGCCGACAGCAGCGGAATTCGATGAGATCGTGGTTCGGGCACAGCCGGATGGCGCCATCCTGCGCTTGAAGGACGTGGCGCGGGTGGAAATGGGCTCGCAATACTACTCCTATAGCGCGCGCCTCGGAACGGCGGGCAGCGGGAAGCCGGCACAGCCAGCCGCCCTCATTGCCATCTACCAAACGCCGGGAACTAACGCGCTGCAAACCCGCGCGGCCATTCTCAAGACGATGGAAGACGCAAAGAAGCGCTTTCCTCAAGGCCTGGAGTACATTACCGCGCTCGATACCACGCTCGCTGTCAGCGCCGGCATTCATGAAATCTACAAGACCCTGGGTGAAGCTCTCGTCCTCGTAATCATCGTTGTCTTCATCTTCCTGCAGGGCTGGCGAGCTACGCTGATTCCGTTGCTCGCGGTCCCCGTTTCACTGGTTGGCACGTTCGTCGTCTTCCCGTTACTCGGCTTCTCCGTCAACACACTGTCGCTGTTCGGGCTAGTGCTCGCCATCGGACTTGTCGTTGACGACGCAATTGTCGTGGTAGAAGCCGTGGAACACCACATCGAGCAAGGTCTGAGCCCGCATGACGCAACGATCAAGGCGATGGAAGAAGTGTCTGCGCCTGTCATTGCTATCGCTCTGATTTTGGCTGCAGTGTTCATACCGACGGCCTTTGTTCCCGGCATCACCGGACAGCTCTATCAGCAGTTCGCCGTTACCATCGCGATCTCCGTTATCTTCTCGGCATTCAATGCCTTGACTTTGAGTCCGGCACTCTCAGCCATGCTGCTTCGTCCCAAGAAGGAGAGCCGGGGTCCGCTCGGAGCCTTCTTCCGCGGATTCAACAAACTCTTTGGCCACGCTACCGATGGCTACGTCACAACCTGCAGACACCTGATCCACAAAGCGGGATTCGCCTTTCTCCTGCTGGCCTTGCTCACTGTAGCGGCAGGTTTCTTTGGCAAGAGGATCCCGAACAGCTTCCTGCCCGATGAAGATCAGGGGTATGTCTATGCCGGCTTGCAACTGCCTGATGCGGCTTCGCTACAGCGTTCATCGGAGGCTTCTCGGCAGGTCGAACAGATCATCATGAACACGCCTGGCGTCCAGTACGTCAGTTCGGTGATGGGCTATAGCATGCTGAGCGGCGTCAACGCCACCTACAGTTCGTTCTTCTTCATCTCGTTCAAGCCGTGGGATGTGCGCAAGACGCCGGAGACTAGCTACGACGGAATCAAGGCCCACTTGCAACGGGCACTATCGCAAGTGTCATCCGGGCTGGCATTTTCATTTCCTCCCCCCGCCATACCCGGGGTGGGAACATCAGGCGGTGCGACCTTCATCCTTGAGGACCGATCGGGCAGTGGCATTGATTTTCTTGCCAAGAACGCGCAGGTGTTCCTGGCCGAAGCTCGGAAACGTCCAGAGCTCACCGGCGTCATGACTACGGCCCTGTTCGGCGTTCCGCAAGTCGGTGTCAAAGTCGACAACGCCAAGGCCATGACTCAACAGATTCCGCTCAACGATCTATATCAGACGTTGCAGACGTTCATGGGCGGCTCGCTGATCAACTATTTCAACCGCTTCGGCCTGCAGTGGCAGGTGTACGTCCAGGCGGACGGTGACTTTCGCACCAAGGCCAGCAATCTCGGCAAGTTCTACGTCAGAAATGCTACGGGCGAGATGGTGCCTCTGAGCACGCTGACCGACACCTATCCGCGCAGTGGCGCTGAGTTCATCATGCGCTACAACCTCTTCAACTGCGTGCAGAT
>JASHXK010000015.1 GCA_030043575.1 Terriglobales bacterium | reverse complement strand
GGGACAAACCCGAAACCAATGAACCGTCTGAAGTGCCTGCTAAGACAGGCACACGGGCTGGCCTGTACCTACGGCGCGAAGTAGCCGGAAATGTCCAAGATCAATTGTGTCAAAGCGGCGGCGTAGGCGTCGATCGAGCCATTGTTCGTCGGCACAATGGCCATGTTCGACGTGATGAAGCCATCGTAGGCATTGAGCGTGGAGACGATCGGCTGGTTCTCGCCGTTCGGCCACAGGGTCAGGTACGGCATCGAGCCCGGCGGCACGACCGTCGCATTGAAGACGTAGGCCGTCGCGTTGCTAGGCGGGGCACACGCGCTCCCCACCACGTTGACCACCTTCGTACCCTGAAAGGGTTGCCCATTGTTGTTGCGGGTGTCCAGCACGCGGCACGGCGCCACCGGATACAACGAAAAACCTCCGCTTCCAGCCGCCGCGAAGTAGCCGTTCACGTCTACCAACAGATTGGTCGGATTGTCGTGAGCGTAGAAGGCAGTCGCGTTGTTGCTGCCGGCAGGCACGACAGCAGCGTTGGCAACGACCGTTCCCGTCGGATCATTCAGCGTGGAGACCACAGGCATGGTCTCGCCCTGCGGCCACACCGTCAGGTAGTCGAGCGAGCCATTCGTCGGTAGCACTGTAACGTTGAACGAATAGGCGGTCGCGGTCGTGGGAATCCCGCACTGTCCGGCCATGGTGTAATCGCGCTCCACTCCCGCCTGTAGCGGGCCGCCATCGCCGCTCCGCGTGTCGATGATGCGGCAGGGCGTCAGTGGATAAAACTGGTACGTCTGGGAGCTGGGTGTAGCGAAATAGCCGTTGATGTCCAGAATGACGTTGGTCGTATCGGTCACATACACACTCACCGCGCCACTGGTGCCCGCAGGCACGATGGCTGCGTTGGCCTTTACCCGGCCATCCGGTGAGTTCATCAGCGACACGACAGGCTGAGCTTCGCCCGTCGGCCAGATCGTTAAATAACCCAGCGTGTGTTGCGGCACTACCGTCACGTTGAGCGAGTAGGCCGCTGCGCTGGCAGGAATACCGCATGCGCCCTGAGGTAGAGCGAAGCTGCGGTAGGTGCCACCTTGGATTGGCGGACCACCGAAGGGGCCATTTGCGCCGCGCGTGTCCACCACGCGACAGGGCGTGACCGGCGTGAGCTGAATGCCGAATCCCGGCTCGACGAAGACGCCCGTCAGCGAGTAGTTCTGCGTCATGGTTATATTGCACGAGCCGACTCCCATGCAGGCGCCGGTCCAGCCGCTAAAAGCCCAGCCCGATGCTGGCGTGGCGTTCAACGTGACGGGGGTATTCGGATTGTAGGTGTGCGTGCAGGTGCCGGGGCAGTTGATGAAACCGTCGGTGCTGGTGACTGTACCACTGCCGGCAACCGAAACCGTCAGAGTGACAGGAAGCTGCGTGAAGGTGGCATCGACGGTGGTGTTCTCCGTCATGGTCACCTGGCAGGAGCCGGTGCCCGAGCAGCCACCACCGCTCCATCCGGTGAAGGCCCATCCTGTCGCCGGAGTGGCATTCAACGTGACTTGCGTGTTGTCAAGATAGGAGTGGCTGCACGTGCCAGGGCAATTGATGAAGCCGTCGGTGCTGGTGACAGTGCCGTCACCAGTGGGCGAGACCGTCAGGGTGTAATAGATCAACTGAAGCTTGAAAACTGTGCCGTCGCCACTGGACCCGCCGGTCGAGGTCGTACCGTAAAAGTCTCCTCCGCTGACTTGTATAAGCCCCGCCTCGGGACCCGCGCCATCACCACCGTCAAAGCTGTATAGCGAAGTCAGCGTCCCTGAACTGGTGATCTGGAAGATGGTACCCACATTGTCGGAGCCACCCACGTAGGTTGTGCCATAGAAATCCCCATCGCTGGCCTGCACCAGCGCGGCATACGGCTCCTCGCCGTCAGCGCAGGGAGATCCGCCCGGGCAAAAGCTGTAAAGCGTCGTTAGAGTCCCGCCACCGGTAACTTTGAAGACCGTGCCGGCGCTGTGGGCCCCGGCAGAGGAGGCTGTGCCGTAGAAGTTCCCATCCGTGCCTTGGATCAGGCTGGCGTAAGGTTCACCGCCGTCACTGCCCTCGAAGGTGTGCAGCAAAGTGAAGCTTCCGCTGGAGGTGATTTTGAAGACCGTGCCATAGTTGTAGCCGTTGGTGCCGCCATCGCGGGTGGTTCCGTAGAAGTCGCCGTTGCTACCCTGCACCAACCCCCCGTAAGGGGCGCAACCATCGGTGCAAGCGAAGCTGTACAACGTGGTAACGGTCCCGCCTGGAGTGATTTTGTAGACAGTTCCATTGCCATCATGAGCCCCGCCCGACGGGGTGGTTCCGTAGAAGTTCCCATCGCTGCCCTCGATCACCCCGGAGTAAGGGAACTCGGGGCCACCCTCCCCGTTGAAGGTGACCAGCGTGGTCAGGGTCCCGCCGGGGGTAATCTTAAAAACCGTGCCGCCCGGACCGTTTCCGGCTATGGAGGTTGTCCCGTAGAAGTTCCCGTCGCTTGCCAGTATCAGCCCGGCCGTAGGCTCTTGGCCGTCACTGCCTGAGAAGCTGTGCAGAATGGTCACCGACCCGCCGGGGGTAATTTTGAAAACTGTGCCCTTGTCGTTGGCCCCGCCATACTCGGTTGTCCCATAGAAGCTTCCGTCGCTGCCCTGCACTAACTGGGAGTAGGGTTCGCGGCCGTCGCTTGGTTTTCCCGCAAAGTTGTGGAGCGTGGTCAACGTCTGCGCCGGCGAGGACATCGCCGTCGCGGCACTGAGCACGACAACCATACCGACTACTTCCAACAACCTCGGTTTCCGCATGCGGTTTCCCTTCCGGCTTCACGCAGATTGGTTAACTTTCTGAAGCGGGCGAGCGCAAACGATCAACAAAGATGGGGGCAGTATCGGCCCAGGAGTTGTAACGAGCGGCGCCAGAGGCGACTATTCTTCCCGGGAAGATGTCCCGGTTTTGCTATACTGCTCCCCGTTCGCGCGACACCTGTCTCTCCGGGACGGACGTGCCAGTTTGTGTTCGCGTGAGCCAGGCGGATCGTAAAGGCTAGAGTTGCCGCTCCACGAATCCGTTACTGTGGCTGCAGGCTAGCGTTTCTGGCTATTTCACCTCAAGCGGCAGGGGACGGCACACAGCGGCAAATCGCGGCAACGAATAGCACCAGGTTGTACAGATGGCGTCGACCGGGCAAATCGGGCAGAAGAACCACATTCCCGCCAGTGGAGCGCCGCTCGGCGCTTCTCGGAATCCAGGACGCCGGCTCGATTCCTGGAAGTCCATCGCGCAATATCTTGATCGCGATATTCGATCGGTTCAGCGCTGGGAACGCGACCGCGGCCTGCCCATCCATCGCCTGCCTGGACAAAAGGGCGGAGCCGTCTTCGCGTATGAGCACGAGCTGGACGAATGGCTGCGGTCTGGCCGGCTGGGAGCAGATCCCAATGGTGTCGCATTCGACGCGCTCGCTGCCGTTGCGGAGAAAGTTGACGAGTCTGGCTCCGTTCCCACTGGCACCTCGTCACGCCGCGTTTGGGGCAAATGGCTGATCCTAGCCGCCTTGCTGCTCATCGGCGGGTTGCTTCTGGCGTGGCGCGCACCCGGGAACGGCTGGTTTTCGCGCCCAATTCGTTCCATCGCCGTGCTTCCGCTGCAGAATCTCTCCAGCGATCCCGCCCAGGAATATTTTGCCGACGGCATGACCGATGAACTGATCACCGATCTGGCGCAAGTGCGCGCACTTAAGGTTGTCTCCAAGACGTCGGTGCTGCAGTACAAAGGAACGCGCAAGCCCCTGCCGCAGATTGCCCGCGAACTGGGAGTGGACGCGGTGGTCGAAGGCTCCGTGCTCCGTGAGGGCAATCGCGTGCGTATTACAGCACAGTTGATTCGCGCCAGCACGGACCGGCACATCTGGGCGCACTCCTATGAGGGTGATCTGAGAAATGTCCTGTCCTTGCAGTCCCGGATCGCTGAGTCGATCACCGACGAGGTGCGCCTCAAGTTGACCGACCAGGAACGCAATCGGCTGGCTGCCTCGCGCAGCTACGATCCGGATGCCTACGATCTCTACCTCCGCGGCCGCTATGTTTCCCAGCGCAGGAATGAGCAAGCGCTGCAAGAGGCGATTCAGTACTATCGCCAAGCCGCTACCAGCGACCCAAGCTTCTCCCTCGCCTATGCGGGCCTGGCGGATTCCGAGACGCTGCTGGCTTTATTCGGCAATGGTGACTCCTGGCGACCGGAGGCCACGGCCGATGCCCGCAAAGCCCTTGCTCTTGACGATAGTCTCGCTGAAGCGCATATCTCGCTGGCCGCGGTCAGCGTCTTGAACTGGAACTGGGACGAAGCGGAGAAAGAATTCCGCCGCGCTCTGGAGCTCAATCCCAACGATGCGCAAGCCCATCATTGGTACGGCAATCTCTTTCTCGGACCAAAAGGTCGCCACACGGAAGCCATCGCGGAGCTAAAGCGCGCTTTGGAACTCGACCCGCTATCGCCAGTCATCACTACCGACTTGGGCTTCGCGTACTTTCTGGCCGGCCAATACGATGCGGCGTATGCGCAGTATCAAAAAGTACTGGCCACGGATCCCGATTTCCTGCCCGTCCACTACCAGTTGGCCTCCTACTATCGGCTACGACAAATGCATCATCTCGAAATCGAGGAGATGATCCGGAATGCCAAATTGGCAGGACGTCCTTTGATCGCCCAGGACATAGAAGTCTTATCTACCGACCGTCAGAAACTGTTGCAAACAATTGCGAAGACCGAAGGCAACTTTAATCATCCCGAAGAATATGCAGGTTCGCCCGCGAATTCTGTAGGTGCCTATTTGTTGCTCGGCGAAAAGGCCGCAGCCATGGCCGCTTTAGAAAATGCCTATCGCGAACATGCCTCGTACATGATCTACATAGCAGTCGATCCTGAGCTGAATTCTGTTCATGACGATCCGGCCTTTCAGGAGCTGGAGCGCAAGGTCGGGTTGCTTCCGCGTTAGCGGAGCCAGCGATCTCCAACCCGTTACATCTTCTAGCCAAGATTGGTGTCCCCGGCCGGCCCTGATGCCGGGATTGCTCTCCAACTTTCCCACTTGCCTGACACAGAACGGAATTTTCCGGCAGCCATGGGGGACCACCATCTGATCGCTTTCTTTCCGCTGGGAACCCTCCGTCCGACTGCTGTAATGCATATGTCGCAAGATGAACGATTTGCTGAGTAGCTAGCCAGGGCTCTTTAGTGCAGACCATCGACCGCGTACAACTCGCTGAGGACGCGATTGTAGGAATATGCGTAGTACTTACCGTCCGGCGTAAACGATCTGCCGGCAAAGCCGACGGTAAACATAAACACGCCGGCGGGATCGGCGGGAGCGATTTTCTTGAACAGCTCGCGGCGGCCACTGGACAGGTCCACGCGAAAGATGTCCAGTGCCACATGATTGACATTGTCCTCAACCAGCACGGAGCGGCCATCGGGTG
>JASHXK010000196.1 GCA_030043575.1 Terriglobales bacterium | reverse complement strand
CTTCAACGAGCTCGTCGGGAGCCCGGCCGCTCTTGCTGGCCAGTTCATTGAGCCGCGATTCCGTCTCGGGCTTGAAGTGTACTTCCATGGGGCTCAGTCTAGAGTGCCAGGATCAGGACTGTCAAAAGAAAGAGCAGGAAGTTAGCTTTCGAGTGCCTCGGTCACGGCAGAATAATTGTTGGAACATCCGCAATCGTCATTGTCGATTAATCGCCACATCGCAATTAACGATCGGGATCCCGCCACTCACGCTATTCCTCAATGCTCCCTAGGGCGTGCTCTGCTCTCTGACTTCCTCCGTTTCACCGCCGGCGTCTCCTCCAAATTCTTACTCACCACATCCGCGACAATCTTGTTTCCCGCGGCACTCAAATGAATGTCGCCAAAAAAATAATCCTTCAAATACCAGCATCCCGGCGTGGTCTTCGGACATTGTTCCTTTACCGCAAAGAACTCCGGAAAGGCGGTGATGAACCGTTTGCACTTGCCTTCGCACCAATCGCGCCAAATGTGCACCTCGCGCGAATCGACGCTGTCGTAGATCAGCGTCGCCGGCCACGGATACACCACCACGCTGATCGGAATATTCCGCCTCGCCAAGTCTTGCCACAGCAAATCCATCTTCATCTTCTCTTTAGCGATGCCGGCTTCCACGCCGAGCGGCGCGAATCCCTCCTCAAACGGCTTGTCCTCGACCACCTTGCGATACGTCCACCCCGACCGCTCCAGATCGAAGACGTTGCCGTTGAAACCGTGATCCAGGTGGTAGAAGCCGAAGCGCACCAGCGTTCGCTCGCCCAACTCCCATAGGTAATTGGTCAGCACCAGATATTTGCTGATGAAGTTGCGCAGGTCCGAATACCACGTCTGATAGTGATACTGGTTGCGCGCCAGCGCCACCGCGCCCGAATCGTCGATGTCGTGCAGCAGCGCCGCTTCGTCCTGCACATCGGAGATATCGATGAAGACGATCGCCTCGTCGAACTGCAATCCCTTGTCCAGCGCGATGCGCGCGGTGTTCAGGTAGTTCGAAGGCGAATATCCTCCCACGCCGCCGTTGAGAATCTCGTATTGCGGGAATCGCTTCGCGATCCGCCCGACAAAGCTTTGGTCCCACGGCCCCATCGACTCGGTAAACGAATCGCCCAGCATCAGAATGCGCGGCCGCGGGTCGGTGAGTGGCACCTCGCGCACCGTCTCATCGCGAAAGCCCATGCTGTTCACGTTGAGCTGATACCGTTCGCGCCCCCAGGCTCGCGTACACGAGCAATACGGCTGCAGCGACAGCGCGCGCAGCGGATCGCGTCCCAGGCATCCGAAGATCTCCGCCGGCGTTGGTACCGACGATTTTCGCGAGAAATGGCTGTAAGCCGCATCCAGACCGACAAACACCATTAGGCAAAAGACTGCCGCGATCAACAGCAATGAGAATTTTTGTGCGAGACTCGGCTGCGGAGTCTGCGCAGCCTCAGTCGCTTTGGAATCCGCCTCGATCATTGCGAAGACGTCCCTGGGGAAAGATGAATGTCGTCCCAATACACCGTGCCGTCGCCCGGCCCGCGCGCCAGGTTGATGCGAATGGCGCCCTCCCGTCCCACCTTGAATGAGCGCGTGAGTTGTTGCCAGGCCGGACTTGTCTGAACAATGCGCGAGGAAGGGCTCGCGTTATTACTCATGTCGTACACGATGAGCTCGGCGGTTGTCGACGCGCCCGGCGAACCCGCAACCCACGCGGATACCGTATACGTCGCGCCCGGCTCCAGTCCGTTGACATCCTGATACGCTGTGCCTGCGCCCGCCATCGCCAGGCTGTACGTGCCGCTGTGCGCCGTTACCGTACTGACGGCGGTCTTCACGCCGTTGGTCGACCACGGTGCCGTAGTGCCGTCTTCGAATCCCGGATTCGCAACGCCGATCTCCGCGCGCTGTTCCGACGTCATCAGAACCGGACTCAGCCCGAAGTCCGTTCTCGTCGAGCACAGGATGAAGTTGTCGAGGTCGTGACATTTTCCCGGACCGGTCGGACCTTGCGCGATTGCCGCGGCAACCTCCGGCATGACCACGTACGCTGTGTCTGCCGCCAGCCCATTCTTCTCGACCTGCTCCACCGCTTCCGAGCAATGAAAATCCTGCGCCACACCGGTGTAGCGCGCCGACTGATAGCTGTTGATGCGCATCCTCTGCTCGATCGCGAGGAAGCCGAAGATGCGATATCCCTCCATGCCGCCGGGCGAGGCCGCGTGCTCGCACTGCCATGCCGGCAGCACGATCAGGCTCTGATGCTGCGCCCCCAGTTGCGACCAGATCGCCGACCTGAGCGGCGAAGGATGATCGTCGCTGATCGTCATCCCCACCCAGCGCCGGAGCGAAGCGGTGTCGGCGAATTGCGGCACCAGCATCGCCGCAATCAACAGCGTCGCCCATGCCCTGCGAAACAACAGGAACGGCGCGGCAAGAATCGCCGCTAGGATCGCGTAGTACGGCGCCCAGAACAATCGCCCGGTCGCACGCAAGGGCGCAAAGAACGGAGTGAGCTTTCCCGCGGGATCGATGTCGATGAGCGTCCGCCCGCCCAGCGTGATCTTCGTCGACAACGCCAGCAGCGTCAGCAGCACGCAACTCGCCGCCAGCGGCACGAACCAGCGCTTGTCCGGCCTGGGCAGCCTGCCTTTGCGGACAATCGCCGCGACGACAACCACCGCTGCAATGATGAGTACGCCGGCGCCGAGATAGTTATAGCCTTCGTACTGTCCCGGGCTGGCGCTATGCAGCCGCGGGAAGAGGATCGATGTGAACGTCCGCGGATCGATCGGCGCCAGCAGATTCATCGACAAGTCGCGATATCCGCCGCTGCCGTAGCCTTTGCCGCCGCTGATCACCAAGCCGAGCGAGTACGCCACGATAAATCCGATCACGATCAGCATCACTACCACGCCGGCAGACTTCGCCACACTCAGCCGCTTCTGCCACAACAGGCTCGCGACGCCCGCAATCAACAGCAGCAGAACCTCAAACGCCAGGTATGGATTCGTTCCCGTGGCAATCGCCGTCAGAATCGCCGCCGAAATGACAAAGCGCCGCACCGCGTTCGGCGTTTCCTGCTGCGCCCGCGCGAACACATACAGCGCCGCCACCAGCAGCCATTGATTGCTCAGCGAGTAATGTCCCCAGAAGCGATAGTTGAGCGGCGGCGCGAGCAGAAAGAAGGCGGCGCCGATCGCCGCGGCGACGAGGTTCAAGGCAGAGCGTTGGAAGGGCACGGCTTCAGCCGTGCCGTCCCGAGCCGCGGAGACATTGGGCTTTAGCCCCTGGGGGCCGGCTTTCCCGCGGACCCCCTCCGCACGCTCCATCATTATCCGCAACAGCCGAAACGCGAAGAAGAACTGCAGCGTGCAGCACAGAATCACTTCCAGCCCGAAGTATTGTGCTGGTTCCGGCAACAAAAACGACACCGGCTTCAGTACCACCGCCATCAGCGGATTCAAATCCAGCAGCGCGACCGACTCGCCCGCAGGATAACCCAGCCTGTCGGTATACGTCAGCGGCCAATGCAGATGCGGGTCCTGACGGTACAGCTCCCATCCGATGTAGTGATACGCCGGATCGAACGCGATCCAGTTCACATTGCGCGGATTCAGCGGCCGCGGCCCCATCACCAGCAGCGCATACAGGAAGCCGGCCACCAGTGCGATCGCCAGATCGCACCAGATCGAGCGATACCAAGCCGATGAGGTCCGCCTCTCCGCAATTGATTTTGGAACATTCGCCTCGCTCGATATGCCGGCAGTTGGGGACATTTGCGTCTTCATAGGCAATGAGGCGGCGGGACCGAGAACAGGAGCTGTGGGAGAGAAGACACTTCCGGCGCAACGAGGGTAACACAGGAAGGCCGCGATTCGCTCTTCGCTGTTGGCTCTTAGCTTTTCGCTATTGGTTCCCAGCCGCCTTTGCTTGAGCGGGGGTGTTCTCCAAAGATCTGCTAACGCCTAAGGACTCGCCGCGCCGGCGGTCTGTTGTGGCATGTCCTGCAGCTGGCAATTATTTCCGTAGGTGAACGAGTGCAGCGTCAGTCCCGGGCCCTCCGGTTCCAGCGAGATCAAGTGCGCCGTGAACCTCGGGCTGCGCACCAGGTAATACATCCGCCCTTCGGTCACCTCCACGTACGCGCCTTTGGCATCAAACTTCACATCCGCGCCGGCATCGTCCTTCGACAACGGCCCGCCGTCCTCGACCAGATACACCTTCAGCTTCTTCGGACTGTTCAGGCTCATCACCGCGTACATCGATCGCGCGTGATACCGCACCTCGGCGTTCGCGCCCGGTCCTTCCGCCGTCATGCCGTCTTTGTCTACCTTCCACTTGCCCACCAGCTCCACGCTGCCATCGGCCGGCGAATGCGGCGGAATGAACTCTGCTGTGTCGCCGGCGTGGTGCCCGTTCAGATCGTCAACCGAGCCGCGTCCGTGGATTTCGCCGACATACGTCTCCTGCGTGACATTTCCGCACTTCGCATCGAACTCGTCTTCGCTGGTGTCCAGCGGAATCTTCAGCACCTCGGGATGCGTCACCGCCAGGAGCTCGCGAATCTTGGTCTCCATCTGCACGTTGTTGCCCTCGCCGAAGACCTGCATCACAATCTGCCCTTGGGGATTGATGAGATACCGTTCCGGCCAGCCCTGCGACTGATAGGCCTGCCACGTCGTGCCCTTCTGATCGGCCACGATCGGCCACGGCAGCTTGAACGTCTTCGCTGCTTCGCGCACGTTATTTACGTCGAAGCCGATCTCGAACTCGCCGTAGTGGACGCCGATCACCTCAAAGCCATACGGGTGATATTTGGTGTACCAGCGCTTTACCACGCCGAAGTCGCGAATGCAGTTGATGCAGGTGTACTCCCAGAAGTCGATGAGCACAAGTTTGCCGCGATAGTCGGAGATGTGACGCGGCGTGGAACCTTCGTCCAGCCAAACCACCCCTTCTCCAAAATCCGGTGCGGGATGCACCTTGAGATCGACCTGCGCGACCGCCGGCAACCCAAGACAAAGCAGCAAGGCCAGCGCTGCCCGTTGATACTTCCGTTGTACCGATGTTCGCGGTGTGACTCCGCTCAGTTTTCGACCGCTACGACCGCGGCTCAAAGAACCCATCTCCACCCCCGCCGACTTCGCCTCACAGGATATGACGAAACCGCGCCGCTTTGGTTAGAACTGAAGACTTAACCACAGAGGCACAGAGACACAGAGACGACATCGGGTAGAGGCAGGCTTGCCAGGAAACCTCGAGTCTCTTGGGTTTCCCCTGTGTCTCGGTGTCTCTGCGGTGAATCCCTGGTTTATCCTTACGATATGCAGGTGCGAGTGCTTTATCTGGGGATGCTGCGCGAAATCGCCGGCCGCGACAAGGACGTCGTCCAACTCGAGGACAATTCGCGTCTGGCGGATCTTTTCGCCCAGCTTCAGCACCGCATTCCGAAGCTCGGCGACTTCCGCGGAGCCATCGCGCTGGCCGTCAACTACGAGTATTCCGTCGGCGACACCGTCCTGCGCGACGATGATGAAGTGGCTCTGATTCCCCCGGTCAGCGGGGGCAAGGCTACCGATGAGTCATCGACCGCGGAACTTCCGGTCCCGCTTATCTCCGAGCACGCGCGGATCACCTCCAGCTCGATCAAGTCGGTGCCAATTCTTGCAGCCATTAAGAAGCCGGAGGATGGCGCGGTAGCAATTTTCGACGGTATCGTGCGCAACAACTCCCGCGGCCGCCGCACGCTTTACCTTGAATACTCCGCGTACGATCGCATGGCTCTGATCAGGATGGAGGAACTCGCCCGTCAGGCGCTGGCGCTCTTTGCCATTCGCGATGTGCAGGTAGTCCATCGGGTGGGGCGGTTACAGATCGGCGAGACCAGCGTCTATATTGCGGTTGCGTCGGCGCATCGTGCCGCCGCCTTCGACGCCTGCCGCTGGCTCATCGATACGCTGAAAACCACGGTACCGATCTGGAAGAAGGAGTTTCTTGAGGATGGCGCGATTTGGGCCGACGGCGAGCCGTTTCCGCCGGAGATTCCGCGTGCCGGACAATAATAGCGTCCAATTTCGGGCGCACAGTTGTGCTGGCTTCAGCTGACGATGGTAGAGCTGGCCTTGAGGCCAGTGTCCAGGTGTCCGGTCAGTTTGAGCCGGCTTTAGCCGACGACACACGCGCGCAACGCGTCAAATTGTCAGAAATGGTGTTTACTCTAACGAATGTCCCTTAACTTCCGGCTCTCCCGCGCAGCCAGCGCCCAACTGCCTGCTCTCGTCTTGAGGCTCATCTTGACGTGCGTGCTCGCAGGCCTGCCCGCGTTCGGCCAGGCGCAGAGCAGCGTGCCGCGTCCGCCCTCGTCGATGAGCTCGGTTCCTCGCCCGCCCGACACGCAGAACCAGCAGTCCACCAACTCAGACGATCAGCCCACCACGACCTTCAAGGTCAACGTCAAGCTGGTGAATGTCTTCACCACCGTCACCGACTCGGGCGGGTCGCCGGTCTCTTCTCTTAAGCAGGACGACTTCCAGGTGTTTGAAGACGGCGTTCCGCAGCAGATCGCAGTATTTCATCGCGAATCGGAGTTGCCGCTCTCCATCGTCGTCGCCATCGACACCAGCCTCAGCACGCGCGGTGACCTGAAGCTGGAGTTGGAATCGGCGCGCCGCTTCGCCCACGCCATCCTGCGCCCTATCGATGGCCTGTCGCTGTTTCAGTTCAGCGAGATTGTCGATCAACTGACACCCTTCACCGCCGACATGAAGACCATCGATCGCGGCATCAGCCGCGTCCATCCGGGTGCGGCGACCGCGCTCTATGACACGCTTTATCTCGGTTCGGATGCGCTTTTGGAGCGGCGTGGCCGAAAGGTTATGGTCATGATCACCGACGGCGGCGACACCGTCAGCAAGACCAGCTATCAGGAAGCAATTCGCGAGGCGCAGCAGGCCGAGGTCATTCTCTACAGCATCATTATTGTGCCGATCGAGAACAGCGCCGGCCGCGACATTGGCGGCGAGCACGCGCTGATCCAGCTCTCGCGCGATACCGGCGGAAAATACTTCTACGCCAGCGGCCTGGAGCAACTAGACGCGGCTTTTCGCCAGATCAGCGACGAGCTGCGCACGCAGTATCTCATCGCCTATTACCCCAGCCGGCGGATCGCCGACTCCGACTATCGCCGTATTGAAATCAAGGTCAACCCTGCCAGCAAAGACTATCCCGATCCTGCCGAGCTAGTAGTACGCCATCGCTCCGGCTACTACACCATGCCACCAAAATAAGTTAGACTCAGCCCATGCGATAAAGTTGCGGCTCTCCATCTGCGCTAACCAGCTATTGATCACTTCCAATTGCAACTCATAGTGCGTGAGAAGCATCACTCTAGGCCAACTGCATATCTGCCTTCTTAGATATAAGCATGAAGATTCGGGCGAAAACCTCGTAACACTTGGCTCCTGCTGTCCGGAAATGGCCGTCTTGCCGTTGATTTGAGTTAGGCTGACTTCCAATTAATATAGAAAGTACTATCTAAGCAGGAATATCGCTAGTTGGACCGTGTAGACGGGATTCTGTGTATATTTCATGGCAAGTGGCAATTGTCTTTTCTTAACTAACAACAAATCTAGATTCGCATCTTTAGATCAAGCAAACGAAAAGTATACAAATTCGTAGAATCACAAATAACAATCTGTGAAAAGTGGAAGCCAGGTCGTCGCCATCCAGGGTCGCAATCCTACGTTGCGTTTCAAGGTGCTCCTCCGTCGGGATGATCGCCACTAACCCGAGTGGCAAGGGGGTTGCACTGTCTCAATTCAGAATCACGCACGCTCTCCCAGCTTCGTGCGAATTCGCTCAAGAACGAGAAAGTGCAGGCATGCACACGCAAAAGGTGTGTGCACGCCGAAGGAGACGTATGGCCGAAACGAGACTAAAAGGATGGATTACCGGAGGGCTCGCGCTGTTGATCATCGGGCTGATGATGGCACCGTCGTTGGCGGCGCAGTCGCTGGTTTCCGGTGATCTCACGGGAACGGTGGCCGATCCCAGTGGCGCCGTGGTGCCCAACGCCACGGTGACGCTCAGGAGCGATGCCACCGGAGCGACACGCACCACCACCAGCAACGCAAGCGGCTCCTACCGCTTTTCACTGTTACAGCCGGGCACGTACACGGTGAGCGCCACCGCGCAAGGCTTCAGCAAGGCGCAAACCACGGCAACCGTCAACGTCGGCCAGGCAACCATTGCCGACGTGAAGCTGGCCGTGGGCACCAGTTCGCAGACGGTAGAAGTCACCTCCGCAGTTCCGTTGGTGCAGGCGGACAACGCGGATCTCTCTACTAACTTCGATCAGAACCTGGTCTCGAATGCACCTAATCCAGGCAATGACCTCACCTACATCGCCCAGACCGCGCCGGGAGTGAATATGAACAGCGGTATGGGTTATGGCAACTTCAATACTGCCGGTCTTCCCGCCACCTCGAATGTCTTCACCGTGAACGGCGAGAATCAGATGGATCCTTATCTGAATCTCAACAACTCCGGTGCGAGCAATCTGATGCTGGGCAAGAACGGCGTGCAGGAAGCCACAGTGGTCACCAACGCTTACGGCGCGCAGTACGGCCAGCAGGCCGGTGTGCAGGTCAACTACGTTACCAAGTCAGGCACCAATGCCTATCACGGTAATGCTGAGTACTGGTGGACCGGCAGCACTCTGGACGCCAACAGCTACCTCAATAATTTGACCTCCACGGCGCGTCCCTTCAACAACAACAACCAGTGGGCAGCTTCGGTGGGCGGCCCGATCAAGAAGGACAAACTCTTCTTCTTCGCCGATTGGGAGGGAATTCGCTACATTGTTCCTTCCACCCAGACGGTATTTGTTCCCAGCACGCAGTTCGCAACCGCGACGCTGGCCAACATAGCCGCCACCAATCCTGCGGAGTACGCGCTGTACTCCAAGGCCTTCAGCCTTTATGAAGCAGCGCCCGGATACGCCAGCGGAGTAGCCTACAATCCCGCCGGCAATCCCGGTGGGTGCAACGAATTCGGTGGAACCATGGCAGCCGGCTTTGCCTTTGGCGCCGGCACGCCGTGCTTCAACACCTACACCGCCAATCCCTCCGAACCAGCAAAGGAATGGCTCCTCACTGGCCGGATCGACTACAACCTGTCCGACCGCGATCACCTGTTCTGGAGTGTCAGCGCCGACCACGGTACACAAGCTACGGGCGCCGATCCCATCAACTCGAACTTTAATGCCTACAGCTATCAGCCTCAGTACAACGGACAGGGGCAGTGGACGCATACCTTCGGGAGCACCGCTACCAACCAGTTCGTTTACGCGGGTAGCTATTACCGCGCGATCTTCGATCAGGTCGACGCTCCCGCTACTTTCCCCACCCAACTCGATATGAATGCCGTCCTGGGGTATACGCCGCTGGGTGGGCCTGCGCTGTTCGATGGTATGGCCGACTTCCCGAATGGCCGCAATGCCACGCAATATCAGTTTGTGGACGACTTTTCGATCACCAAGGGAGCCCACAATCTGAAGTTCGGCGCTAACTTCCGCCGTTACGACATCACCGACTACACCTTCGGTACCCTTACCAACCCGCTTACCATCCCAACCTCAGTGACCGGGTTTTACGACGGCATCGCCGGCGAGTTCCTCCAGAATTTCCCGGAGAGCTTAAGCCAGCCGGTTGCGCTTTGGGGCCTGGGCCTGTATGCGCAGGATGAATGGCGGGTGAGCAAGAGTCTGAAGCTGACTTTTGCTCTGCGCGCTGAGCACGACTCCAATCCCGTTTGTCAGACCAGCTGCTCATCGCTTCTCGATGGGGCCTTTACCAGCATCAGCACCAGCCTGACAACCCCTTACAACCAAATGGTGGACGCTAACCGAAGCCAAATCTTCAGCAACGTCGACCGCATCGATTGGGCACCACGCTTTGGCTTTGCCTGGTCACCGAAGGGCAGCGACAAGACCGTGGTTCGCGGCGGCTTCGGTATCTTCTACGACGCGTTCCCAGCCGTGCTGGGTGACACCTTCTTGACCAACCTGCCTGGGGTTGTTCCCACCACGCAGTTTGGCGTACCCTGGGCCGATCAGACGACTCCTGGTGTCAGCCCTTGGCTGATCGGTTCGACTTCGGCGGCCGGAATCCGCAGTGGCTTCGCCGATGGCGCTTCCTTTGCGTCGTTGTCCTCTGCCATTCCCGGCTTTTCTGCTCCGAACTTTGGCAACATGTCGGGAACTTTCCACGTTCCGCGATACCAGGAGTGGAGTCTGCAACTCGAGCAGCAGTTGGATAGCAAGAGCTCGATGACTCTCGCTTACATTGGTAACCACGGTATCAACGAGCCCGTAACCTACTACCCGAATGCTGCTGCACCTTACGCGGGTTTCGCGACCACACCGTATAGCGGCAACTTCGGCTTTGTGCAGCAGGTCTACTCGGGAGCCGTGTCCAACGACAACCAGTTGACGGCGAGCTATCAGCGCCGCTTGACCTATGGTTTCACCATTTCCGCCAGCTATACCTGGGCGCACGCCTTGGACGAAATCTCCAACGGTGGCTCTCTGCCGTATAGCACAACCAGCACCCTCTATCAGTACAATCCATCCAACCTGGCTGCCAACTACGGAAACGCGGATTACGACATCCGCAGTTCCTTTAACGCGCAGTATGTCTGGAACACCCCGTGGAAGTTCGGCAGCCGGTACGTCAACGGCGCCTTGGGCGGCTGGACTCTGTCGCAGAACTTCTTCGTCCGTTCCGGGCTGCCGCTGACCGTGCTCGACGGCAACACCGTCAGCATCACCAACTACAACGGCAACCTCATTCCGGCGCAGGTGGTCGGTGTGGGACAAGGCAGCTGCTCAGCTTATCTGGTCGGCTGTCTCAATTCCGGAGGATTTGTCAGCGCCACCGGTCTGACGACCTTCCCGAACCAGTTGCGCAACCAGTATCGCGGACCCGGGTTCTTCGACTCGGACTTCTCGATCAACAAGAACTTCAAGCTGACCGAACGGTTGGCGTTCGGTGTCGGCGCGAACTTCTACAACGTGTTCAACCACTCCAACTTCGCCAACCCGGTCAACGTCCTGGGAGCGGCTAACTTCGGGCAGGTCAACCTGCAGGCAGTGCCTCCGACCGGTCCCTTCGGATCGTTCTTCCAGGGCGCTCCCTCGAACCGAATCATCCAGTTCCAGGGCAAGCTGGTGTTCTAGTCAAACCTCTGCTTCTCTTTTCTCCGCTTACCTCGGCGGCTTCCTCGCGGGAGCCGCCGAACCTTTCCACTCCAAGCACCGACCAGCGCCCGCCGCATTTTGTTAAACTGCAAAGCTTGGAGCTGCGCCGCTCGCGGGACAGCCTGACGTTGCACCCGCAAGAGTTTACGCGAGGCCGAAAATTCAATCGCGCAAGCGAAACGCGAACAGCGAAAAAGCGAGAAGCGAGACCATGACGAACCCCACACCGGCAATTCAATTGATGACCACCCCCGACTATCGCGAAAACTATGCCAACAGCGTTCAGGTGCGAGTGAATGTCTGGGATTTCTTCCTGGTCTTTGGCACTCTGCAGCAGCAGGACGAGACGCGGGTCGAGGTACGCAACTTTCAGGGCATTTATCTCAGCCCGCAACAGGCCAAGGCGCTGCATACCATCCTGCAGCAGAATCTGGTGAATTACGAAAACACCTTCGGCGAGATCAAGCTCGATCCTCGCATCGGTCCCGGCACCGGTCCGGTGCATTAGGAAGTTGCTATGTAGAAGACTGCGATGACCAAGGCAAGCCGTTTACTGGCCGCGTCACGCGGGTACCTGTCCGCCTACGCTCTACTGTTCACGTTTCTCTTCATCACGCACGCGCCACTTCTGCGCCTACCATATTTCTGGGATGAAGCCGGTTACTACGTTCCTGCAGCCCGCGATCTGCTGCTGACCGGATCGCTCATCCCGCATACCACCCTCTCCAACGCGCATCCACCGCTGGTGATGCTGTGGCTCGCGTTCTGGTGGAAGTTCAGCGGCTTTACTCCGGCGGTCACCCGAACGGCGATGCTGATGATTGCGGCCTTTGCGCTGCTTGGCCTGTGGCGCCTGGCGCGCCGCGTTGCCAGCGAAGCGGTCGCCATCGCAACGGTGCTCTGTACTGCTCTCTATCCCGTTTTCTTCACCCAGAG
>JASHXK010000195.1 GCA_030043575.1 Terriglobales bacterium | reverse complement strand
CCCGATCACGCCACTGCCTCGCCTCTCGGCTACGAAGCCGCGTTTCTGGCGGGACTGACCAAGCTCGATCTCGGCGCGCCGCCGCATCGTCCCTTCAAGATCATCTACGCCAGCCTCTACGCCGAGGTCCGCCCGACATTCGTGGTCGATATCTCCCCGCAATTCGAAACGCGATTTTCCGCGCTGATGGCCTACCGCTCACAATACGAAGATCAAGCCGCCGGCAGCGGACTCTTCCCCAAGCAAGCGGAGATCCGCGAGCGCACCGCTGCCATGGCCGGATATTACGGGTTGCTCGCAGGCGTGCAATACGCCGAACCGTTTGTACAGAAGGAAGTCGGGCTGGTCGAGGATCTACTGGCGGTACCGGTGCAGTCCATATGAATGACAACGTCCGAATTTTGCCCGTATTATGGATTTCCCTTATTATGGGTGCATGAACATCACGTTGTCTCTGGACGATCAGCTGGTCAAGCAGGTACGAAAGATCGCGGTGGAACAAGACACGACCCTGACGGGCCTGGTTCGCGATCATCTCGAGAAGCTGGTGGAAGACGCGTCGACGTCCGGCCGGAGGCGTCGCGAGCGTCAAGCTCTGGAGCGAAGCTTCCGACGTTTCCGATTCGACGTAGGCCAACGGAAGTGGAAACGGGAAGACTTATATGTCCGCTGATTTTCTCGATACCAACATTCTTATCTATGGGTATGACGCGACGGATCCCGCAAAGCAACAGATAGCACAATCGCTGATCAGGGATGCGCTGGCGGGAGAGATCATAACCTCAACCCAGGTCATCGCAGAATTCGCCGCGGCGCTTCTTCATAGGGTGGCTCCGCCGGCTTCCGCAAAGGACTTGCTCGCGATACTGGATGCTTTGCAGCCAATTAGACTGGTTCCTACGGACGGCGACACAGTTCGGCGTGCGGTCGAAGCGCGGCAACGATATGGCGTTCACTTTTACGACGGAATGATCTTGGCTGCGGCGGAGCGCGCCAATTGCAAGCGCATCTGGTCGGAGGATTTCAATGCGGGTCAGCGATACTTCGGCGTGATAGCACAGAACCCGTTCGTATAGCTTCCTGTCACTTCTTGCGTTCGACCAGGAATTGTGCCAACTCCCGTAGCGTGGCAGCCGCCTCGCCGAAGGACGTTAGCGCAGCATCAGCCTTCGCCACCAGCTCGTCGGCCATCTTTATCGATGCGTCTACTCCAAACAGCGCCGGATAGGTTGCCTTTTCGGTTGCCTTGTCTTTCCCGGCGGTTTTGCCCAGCTGTTCCGAAGTCTGCGTGACATCGAGCACGTCGTCCACAATCTGAAACGCCAGCCCGATGTTCTGCCCGAATTCGCGCAGGCTGGCGATCTGTGAGTCACTCGCCTCGGCATACATCCCGCCAATGACAACGCTGGCCGTCAGCAGCGCGCCGGTCTTTGAGCGATGAATGTATTCCAGCGTCTGCGCATCCGCCTTGGTGTGCTCCGCCTCCAGGTCCATCACCTGGCCGCCAATCATGCCGCCGATCGTGCCGGTCGCGTGGGCAATCTCGCCGATGATCGCAACTCGCGCTTCTGCGGAACACTGCAGTTTCGCCAGCACTTCGTACGCGTAGGTTTGTAGTGCATCGCCGGCCAGAATGGCCGTCGCCTCACCGAACGCCTTGTGGCAGGTGGGCAGCCCGCGCCGCAGGTCGTCGTTATCCAGCGCGGGCAGGTCATCGTGGATAAGCGAATAGGTGTGCAGCATCTCCAGCGCCGCGCCTAGTTCCTCGACTCCGTCCGGTACGCATCCCTCGATCATCAGTGCCGCTTCCATACACAGAACCGGCCGCAGGCGCTTGCCGCCGGCAAAAACGCTGTGCCGCATGGCCCGATGAATTGACGAGGGATACTGATTTGCCGCTGGAAGCAAGCGTTCCAGCGCCTCATCGGTAACGATTCTGCCCTGTTCTAAAGTATCTTTGAGCATTCAGAGGGCAGTATAGCAATCGCGAACGGGGACTTCCTGCCTGCTGCCGCAGGGGTTACAATGGGCCTCCAATCTTGAAAACCGGAGGAGTGTAATGAAGGTCACTCTCATTCTTTGCCTGGCTGCTGCTCTCTGCGTGGGCGCCGCTGTAGCGCAGGACAATTCGAGCTCATCCTCGCAGAAGTCGGCTGGCCAGGACATGAAAGACGCCGGGAACGCTACCAAGAGCGCTGCCAAGAGTGTTGGCCACGCGACAACCACTGGCGCAAAGGACGCTGGCAACGCCACGGTGAAGACCAGTAAAAAGGTCGGCAACGCCACCGTCGATACGAGTAAGAAAGTTGGGAATGCTACGGTGGACGGCAGCAAGAAGGTTGCCGACACAACTGTCGACACCAGCAAGAAAGTCGGCAGTGCAACCGCCAATACGACCAAAAAGATCGTGCACCCCGACAGCTCCAAGAGCGACAATAGCCAGAAGGCCTCACAATAGCGCAAGCCCACCGCGGCAACTTGTGAGCTAGCGGCGAGGGCGGGCCGTGGTGTCCCCTTTGTGCGCCACGTCCGCCTGCCCTGTGACGCATGCCACAGACTCCCTGTACATGCCCTTCGCAGAATCGATGGGTGGAGGACACCCGTGTACGAGATTCTGGAAGCGCGCCCCTTAGCGCGAGGGATCAAACTGTTCGTCATTCAAGCTCCGCGCATCGCCCGCAAGCAGAAGCCGGGGCAGTTCGTCATCGTGCGACTGGACGACTGCGGTGAGCGCATCCCGCTGACCCTCGCTGACGCCGATCCCGAGGCCGGCACGGTAACGCTGGTCGTGCAGGCTATCGGCAAAACCACCATGCTGTTCAACATGCTTGAAGCAGGTGACTCCATCCTCGACCTGGTCGGTCCGCTCGGCAAGCCCTCCGAGATCGAGAATTTCGGCACCGTCGCGGTCGTCAGCGGCAGCGTTGGTACGGCGATGGCCTATCCCACTGCGCGCGAACTGAAGCGTGCCGGAAATAAGGTCATTTCCATCGTTGGCGCGCGCAGCAAGGATCTGATGGTTCTGGAAGACGAAGTCCGCGAGGTCAGTGACGAGACCTACATCTGCACCGACGACGGCAGCTACGGCAACAAAGGGTTGGTTACCGACAAACTGAAACAAGTCATGGCCGATCAGAAGCTGGATTACGTACTCGCCTGCGGCCCGGTGCCGATGATGCGCGCCGTCGCCAATATGACCGCTCCCGAGCAGATCAAGACCATCGTTAGCCTCAACTCCATCATGGTGGACGGCACGGGCATGTGCGGTGGCTGCCGCGTGCTGGTCAACAACTCCAGCCAGTTTGCCTGCGTCGACGGTCCCGAGTTCGATGCCAGCCAGGTCAACTTCGATGTGCTGACACAGCGCAACAACATGTATCGCGAGCAGGAGCGTCTCAGCATCGAGCGTCTGCAGGCCGATCCGCAAGCGGAGCTGGACCGGCTTCGTCGAAGAAATCACAAAGTCGAATGCGCAGCGGAGGCTGTGGGGGTGACCAATGAGTGATACGACGCAAATCAGAACCAGCCACAACCCGCTGCCTAACAAAGAGCGCTCCAAGCTGCCGCGTCAGCGCGTGCCCGAGCAGGTGGCACAAGTTCGCGCGCACAACTTTCTGGAAGTGAATCTCGGGTTCCCGGCCGAGCAGGCGCGGCAGGAATCGCTGCGCTGCATCGAGTGCCCCAAGCCCGGCTGCATCGAGAAATGTCCGGTGTCGGTGGATGTGAAGGCCGTGATCGACCTCATCCTCGCCGAAGATTACATGGGCGCCGCATCCAAGGTGCGCGAAGACAACGCGCTGCCCGCCATCACCGGGCGGGTTTGCCCAGTCGAGGATCAATGCGAATCCGGCTGCGTCCTCGGCAAGAAGGGCGAGCCGGTCGGGATCGCCTATCTGGAGCGCTTTGTCGCCGATTGGGAGCGCGAGACCGGTCGCTGCGGAATTCCCAAGAGCGCTCCGCCAAGCGGCAAGAAGGTCGGCATCGTCGGCAGCGGCCCAGCTTCGCTGGCCTGCGCCGGCGACCTCATCCAGATGGGGCACCAGGTACGCGTCTTCGAGGCGCTGCACGAACTCGGCGGGGTGCTGGTATACGGCATTCCGGAATTTCGTCTGCCCAAGGATATTGTCCGCCACGAAATCGATGTCCTGCGCCGCCGCGGCGTCGAGTTCGAAACCAACGTCGTTGTCGGCAAAACGGTCACCATTGACGAGTTGATGGGCGAGGAGGGTTACGACGCCGTCTTCATCGCAACCGGCGCCGGCCTGCCGCGGTTCCTCAATGTTCCCGGCGAGCACTTCAACGGAGTCTATTCCGCTAACGAGTTCCTCACCCGCGTCAACCTGATGCGCGCCTATCGCTTCCCCGAATACGATGAGCCGATCTATCCCTGCAAGGATCGTGATGTGATCGTGGTGGGCGGCGGCAACACCGCCATGGATGCGGTGCGCAGCGCATTGCGCCTGGGCGCGAAGAGCGCCAGCATCTTCTATCGCCGCACCGAGGCCGAGATGCCCGCCCGCGTCGAAGAAGTCCACCACGCCAAGGACGAAGGCGTGCACTTCGAAATGCTGGTGAATCCGGTGGAGTTCCTCGCCGACGAGAAAGGCAATCT
>JASHXK010000194.1 GCA_030043575.1 Terriglobales bacterium | reverse complement strand
CGGGGGCGGAGGTCAGCAAGACGACTGGGAAGGAGTTTCTGGTTGCCGGCCGGCCGGCAGTCGGTGTGAGCCGCGTATCGCAACCTACGATGACGGTTTATTCGCCGAACGGACAGAACACGGGTGTTGCGGTGGTGGTATTTCCCGGCGGCGGCTATCTGGAATTGGCCATCGATCTGGAGGGCACAGAGGTTTGTGACTGGCTTACCGCCAAGGGAATGACGTGTGTGCTTTTGAAGTACCGTGTACCGGGTGAGCCAGGATATCCGCAGCCCGCGCCATATCCGAAATCAGGGCCGTATCCGGAATCACCAATGGCTCTGGAGGATGCGCAGAGAACAGTGGGCCTCGTGCGCTTTCATGCCGCGGAGTGGCACATTGATCCTCACAAAATTGGAGTGCTGGGCTTCTCGTCGGGCGGCCATCTCGTGGCTGCGATGAGCGTGCATTTCCACAAGCGACTCTATCCACCAGTCGATGCCGCCGACCAAGTGAGCTGCCGTCCCGATTTTGCCGTAGCGATTTATCCAGGACATCTATCGCTGTCCGCGGCGGAGTGGGATGCAAAGCAGGGCGCCAAAAGGTTTGTGATTCATTACCCGCCGGCTGCCGATAAAGATTTGGCGCTGAATCCCGATCTTGTGGTCACCCATCAGACTCCGCCTACGTTCTTGCTGCAAGCGGAGGATGACCACGTGGATAACGTGAACGACTCTTTGGCTTACTACATTGCGCTCAAGAACGCCGGCGTCCCGGTGGAGATGCATCTGTACGCAAAAGGCGGCCACGCGTTTGGACTGCGCCGTACGAGCCTTCCCATAACCGCATGGCCGCAACTCGTCGAGTCCTGGCTCGTATCGATCGGAATAATCCTGCAATAAATCCAAGCGACATCGTCAGGACCTCCGGACGGGGCTACTGCTTCGCCGGCCGCGCTTTGAGCGCCGGCGCCGTGGCCGCTTCTTGCGTAACCGGCGGTGCTGTCGCCAGCACGACCACCGACATCTTGCCGTCGGTCAGCATCTCATCGCCGGTTGCGTTCTCGGTCTTCTTGGGCACCTCCGGCCGGTCAACGTCGGCGTAGGACTTGGCGGTTCCGATGAATAGCAGATCAGTTTCCACCCAGTCGCGTTCGCGGTCGATATGCGGATCGATGCGGTGTCCCCACTTGGTATAGCCCGCGCCATTCGTCGTTGCAATGTCGTGGGTGGCAGCGCCCACCCAGACCTGCTGTCCGTTGTACTCGGCGTCCAATTTCCAGATACGCACGTGATGGCGCTTGGCAAAAGTGTCCAGCGATTTCTGGAAGACCAGGTCCGGCGGTCTGCCTTCGAGCCAAAGCGTGGAGACCGGCCCGCTCTGGTAGCCGCTTTGCCGGATGGTTGCCTGCACGGCTTTCAGGGCCGAAATGGCCTGCTTGTTGTCGGCTTCGTACCAGCCGGCCTCGCCGAACGCCGATTGCAAGTCCTGCTCCGTCCCTATGAACAGCAGGTTGGTCATGTCGGAAGGAACATTCTTCGGAGTCGTGGTGCGAAGCGGCGCTTTCACCACCAGTTCATGCAATGGCGCATCGACCGGCATCTGCTGCCATCCCGACCAGGATTCCTTTTCCGCCAGCATTGACGGGCGAATGATCTGGATCTGCAAATCGGTCCCATCGGGGAAGTAGACTTCGCGGCGGATGGAGAGGCCGTAAACCGTCTGAATGCCTTTAATGGTGTAGCCCGCAATCGGGTTCGCCGCGCTCAGCGCCGCTACCGCCAGCGATACCTTCTTGTTGGCATGCGGCTGCACGATGCCCAGGATCTCATTGTTGCGCACCGTCTCGCGCGCATTGTCCACGTCAATTACGCGCGCGTACAGCGGCGTCTTCTTGCCATCCTTGTGGACGATGTACGAAAAATCCAGCACCATGCGCGGCTGCGAATACTTATCGGGCGCTTTGTGCGCGTACAGCACGGTGCCCTCGACCTCGGTGCCCGGCGGCACCAGCAGCTCGCCGGGGTTGCACACCACCTGCTCACCATTCTTGCAAACCGGATAGGTAACAACACCCCGGATGGGATCGCCGGTGCGCGAGCGGTCGGTGTATTCGGCGCTCTCCAGCCGGATGCTCATGGTAGCTCCCGGCGCAAGATCCGCCTGACGCGACATGGCGACGGCATCAGCGTGAGTCGGCGGCATGCCGCTCGATGGCGACTGATTGAAGAATTTGTAAAACGCGGCCAGAAATCCGCTGCTGGCGCCGTTTTCGATCAGCAGGGTCTGCATTTCGAAATTTGGCGAGTAGAGCAAGTAATCGAGCGCGGTGTCGTTGTAGATGTCTTCCTTGTTGATGTCGACGCCACGGTTGATCAGCTCGTTGGCGATGGCCTCATAGGCGACGGTGATCTTCCAGTTGGTGTTGTAGCTGGAGCCGAACACCGCCCAATGCAGTGCCGTCCGCCCCTGCGGATCAGTGGCATTCACGTCGGCCGTTGCCACCAGCGACTTCGCTGTCTCCAGGCGAGCCAGAATGGCCTTGTCTTTGGTCTCGCGTGTGGCACGATAGAGCTCCTGGATCAGCGGCGAATCTTTGGAGATGTCCATCTCCACTGCCGCCGGCGCCATTTCCTCTTCCTCAGCTTCTTTCTGAGCTTCCTGCGCGTCCTGATCTTCTGCGGACTCCGCTTGATCGGACTCGGCCTTCGCCGGCTGCTTCGCCTTCGAGGACGGGCTGGAACTCTGCGATTGCGGGTAAGGACGCGCGCTCATCATCGCTGGCGCAGTTAGCGCGATGGCGCAAAGCAAGAAGAGAAGACGTCGGTAAATCCCCACCTCAAGCATGTGATTGTCCTGAGTTTTGATTTTGGCCCAGTTTGCGCACAACACTATACATCCAATCGCGCCGATTCACGCTTAATTCTTCCCCGGCTATCTCGTCGGCGCCGGCCCTGGCGTGGCAGAAGCTAGTCCGGCAGAGCCCAGCATGTGATGGCGAATAGTGCCTCGTAATGTCTAAAAATTGCGGCTTTCGTACACTGCGTCTTTCTTAACGATCTCAGCTTGCAAGGGTGACATATAATGTGGGCCGTTTTCGGGTTCGAGAAGGAGTTTTCCCATGAAAAGGTTGTGTGTTTTGTTGTTCGGCGTGCTGCTGCTCGCGGTAACGCTCCCCATGACGGCGCAAGCACCTGACATTAGTGCCATGAAAGCTCGCCCCACAATTCAGATGGTCGGCCAGCGCGACAACCCAAGCTCGCCGACCGGCATTTTGCCAGTCGAGTACAAGGCTGCCTATGAATTCAACCGGCTTCCCAATCAGGGAGCGGGGCAGACGATTGCCCTGATTGATGCCTACAATGATCCCAACATTGCGCCGGACTTGGCATTCTATGCCAGCTATTTCCACCTCGCGCCCTGCAACCTTACCGTGGTGCAGTTAGGCACGACCAATGGCGAGGGCTGGGACCTCGAGGAATCGCTGGACGTGGAACAGGCCTGCGCCCTGGCTCCACAGGCCAACATCGTCCTGGTCGAAGCCGCCAGCAGCAGCTTTACCGATCTGCTTACTGCGGTCCAATTGGCCTCATCAACGCCATATAACGCCAGCGTAGTGTCCATGGGCTGGGGCGGAATCGAGTTTTCAGGCGAACAGCAATACGATAGCTACTTCTGTAACATAGTGAATGGCAGCGGGCAGCCCGTGACCTTCGTTTCCGGCGTAGGGGGTAGCTGTGGCATTCCCACCTATCCGGCAACTTCTTCGTGTGTGGTGGCTGTGGGTGGCACGACTCTGGCCCTGTCAACCGCCACCCCTTTATCGAACCCATTGCAGTCGAACTATGGCGTCGAAACCGCCTACGGCGGCGGTGGAATCAGCTTGTACGAGCTACAGCCACCTTGGCAGAATCCCGCCTGCTCGCAGTACTCCACACAATATCGCTGCGTGCCCGACGTTTCTGCGGATGCCAATCCTGCCACGGGCGTTCCCGTCTATGACACCTATAGCTACGGCGGCTGGGTCGAGGTCGGCGGTACAAGCGTGCCGACTGCCGATTGGGCTGCGTTCTTTACGCTGGCCAACTCGCTGCGTGTGGGCGCAGGAAAGAATACTCTCAGCCAGGCCGATCCCGACATGTACACGGTCTATTATTCGAGCAATTACCTGACTGATTTTCACGACATCACCTCAGGAGGAAGCGGAGAGTGCGCAGCCGGACCAGGCTACGATCTGGCCACTGGGATAGGAAGCTATAAGGCGAGTAGCCTCGCCACATCGTTGGCAGCGGATACAAACTGATTCTTGCAGGCGTGCCTGGAGGGTTAATTTCGTACCTCCGCCGCTTCGATCTAAGCTTGCGGGAGTGACATATAGTGTGACCCGTTTTCAAGAGGAGTTTTCGATGAAGAAGTTTTGCGTTTTGTTGATCAGCGTGTCAGCTCTGCTCGCCGTGTCCCAGCGTCTGACGGCGCAAGCGCCTGACATCAGTGCCAGGCAGGCTCGTCCCACAATTCAGATCGCCGGCGAGCAACACAACCCAAGTTCGCCGACTGGTATTTTGCCAGTGCAATACAAAGCTGCCTATGGGTTCAATCAAATCCCTAACCAGGGGCAGGGGCAGACGATTGCCTTGATTGACGCCTACGACGATCCCAACATCGCCTCCGACCTGGCTTTTTACGCGAGTTATTTCCACCTGGCGCCCTGCAACCTTACCGTCATGCAGTTGGGAACGATCCAGGGGCAAGGCTGGGACCTTGAGGAATCGCTGGATGTGGAGCAGGCCTGCGCCCTGGCGCCCGCGGCCAATATCGTTCTGGTTGAGGCCGCCAGCGACAGCTTCAGCGATCTGCTCGACGCGGTCGCTGCGGCCTCGTCAGCGCCCTATAACGCAACCGTGGTCTCCATGAGCTGGGGTGGAAGTGAGTTCAACGGCGAACAGGATTACGATAGTTATTTCTGCAACATCGTCAACGGCGCCGGCCAGCCGGTGACCTTCGTTGCCAGCACGGGTAACGGCGGCCACGGCACCATTTATCCCTCGACCTCGCCTTGCGTGATTGCCGCTGGCGGCACCACCCTTATTCTGCGCACTGCCACTCCGTTGCCCGACCCGTTACAGCTGAATTACGGAGTCGAGACCGCCTTGAGCGGCAGCGGTGGCGGCGTCAGTTGTTGCGAGCCAGAGCCGTCGTGGCAGGTCGAGGCGTGCGCGATGTACAACCCGAATGGCTACAGGTGCGTGCCCGATATTTCCGCGGACTCCAATCCGTCTCCGGGCGTTCCGGTGTACGACACCTACGGTTACGGCGGTTGGGTCCAGGCAGGTGGTATGTCTGCCCCCGATTGGGCGTCGTTCTTGACGTTGGTCAACTCGTTGCGTGTGAGCCAAGGTAAAGGCACGCTCAGCCAGGCGGACGCCGACCTTTACGCCCTCTACTACATGACCAACAACTACTCTACGTACTTCCACGAGATCACCTCGGGAAATAATGGCGGTTGTGGGTTGGATTGCGATGCCGGCCCGTATTACAACCTGGTAACCGGCATCGGCAGTTATCAGGCGAATAACCTGGCTCCGGCGATGGCGGCGGATACAAACTGACTCTTCGTTTTCTAAGGCGCACCCGTAAGATTTAGTGTAGGGTGATTGGACAAGCCGCCCGAAAGCAGAAGGAGGACGTTCAATACATCGTGACGAAACTCAAGCGGGGACTGAGCCGTTTGGATGGTCTTGTCGTCGTCGCACTTCTTGCCACCGCTGGATGTGGCGGCGGTAATACCACCAGCAGCAGTAACAGCGGCAGCTCGCCGGTAACCAGCCCCGCTCCGAGCCCGGCACCCGCCGCCTTCAGTGGAATCAACCTCGACTATGCGCCGGAGGGCCGCTGCAGCGACGACAACTGGAGCACGACGACGCCGGTGGCGTGCAATCCTCAGCTCTCCTTCACGACCTGTACTTCGGGTGTGCTGTCCTCCTGCGAGCAGAATTGCCAGGCGTGTTTCAACTCTGACCTGAGCACCATGAAATCGCTCAACGTCGGTACCATTACTATCTACCAGCCTAACTACTACATCCTGACGGCGGCCCAGAACGCAGGAATCAAAGTTGTTCTAGGCCTGTACGATGACAGTGTCATCGGACTCGCAGGTTGTACGGTTGGAAGCAACTGTACCTATGGAGGCTCTCAGTTTCCGTACAGCGGCACGAGCTACGCAAACGCGATGTTCAATGGCGCATGCGGGAACATAACCCCGTGGGCTCCGGCAAACTTTTGCGAATCGAGCACGAACAACAACGATCCCACTTATGTTGCCGCGCTTAACTCTTCGTCCGGACAGTTTCTGCAGAACGGAACGGTCGTCGGAATTCAGCTGGGCAACGAGATTCTCGGAACCGACTCGGCGGCGACGATCAGCATGGCCGCCCAGAACCTGCGCACCGCCCTCAACGCTGCCGGCTTCGGCAATATCAAGATCATCGTTTCCTTGATCGAGGGTCAGGCGGCGCAGTTCTGCACCAGCAGCGCTCCTCCCGCCGGCGTCGACTACATTGCCGACCATGTCTACTGCTCCGTGGGTTCTTCCGGAGGCGTGGCCAGCACGCCGCCCGTCTGGCCCACTGGGAACGATCCGGCCCAAACTTGCTGGACGCAGGTGCAGTCTGTGTTCGCCACCGATCAGGCTTCCTGCGGAGCAGCCAACGTCTTTCTGGGTGAAACCGGTTACAACACGGGCTGTCCCAGTGTTTATGGCCAGCAGCAGGTTGGCAACGGACAAAGCTTCATCAACGACCTGGTCAGTGCGACTTGCCAAAGCCAAGTCAGCGGACCGGTGGCGCCTTTTCTGTTCGAGTTCGGCGACGTGTGCCCGTCCGGAGGATGCCTGGCGGGCTGCCCTAATGAACCGCTGGAAGGCAACGGATATTTTGGGATGTACTTTACCCAGGGCTACGAGACCAAAGGTACGCTGACGCCGAAATTCTCGAGCATTCCGTCGCTCACCTGCCCTTAAGCGCGCTCCAGCCAATTGACGATGGGCAATGCCGTGCGGGCCAGAGTCGCGGTACCGCAGGCTCGCCGGCTTTGCACCTCCATCGCCTATGAACGTGATCGTGAATCCGTGATCGTGAGCTGGTGAGACCCTGTAAAGAACCGCGCGGCCAGCTAGTTTCGGGACGGGTTACAGGAGGGTGAGAGATACTGGCGGACCAGCCAATCGGCCGCTCGCGGGACGGCGCCGCCAACCGCTTCACACAGGCCTTCACACACGTCCGCCGGCAACGGGCCCGTCTGGCATGCCAGGACTCGTACCTTCACACCGCATGTCTCCTGCAATTCGCGCAGCATGTTCGAGGTTGGCAGTTGATGGAGTGAGAAGTCATCTAGCTTGGCCGGAGGGATTTCGCATGGATCAATCTCGAAGATCTCGCCGGGAGTGCGCCCGGCGTCGATGGCATCAACCAGGATGAGCTGTTGTGGGCGCACGGGACTGAGACATAGCGTGAACAGCAGCTTCCTGACCCCGGTGCCGACATCGAGCAGACAGATCCCGTCGGGTATTTGGCAGTGTGACTCGAGATATTCAACCACCGCGCAGCCGAAGCCGTCGTCTCCGAAGAGTGCGTTACCCACGCCGAGCACCAGGGTTGATTTCCCGCAAAAGTCGGGAAGATCGGATGGGTCAATCTCCCAAGCCGGATTGTTAAGGCAGTTCATGTTTCCAGGAATTCAGGGTGGAGCACCGCTTCAACCATGCAATCGCAGTCGGCGAAACAACAGTTCTGGCTGCTGCGGCCGACGGGACTCGCTAGCGTGCGACGAAGGCACGATTTTAGAGTTCTGTCGAACGGCACGCCCGAGGAAGTGCTCCAACCCTTTCTTACACTCCAAGAATCTAGTTCGCCAGAGTATCCACCAGCTTTCCGTCCGCGTTGAAGATATCCAGCTTGACCGATAGCTTCCCATCCAGCCGATGGGTCGCGCACGAGAAGCATGGGTCGTAGGCGCGGATCGACATCTCCACCGTGTTCAGAACGCCCTGATCGTACTGGCCGTCTTTGATCAGGCTCTTCGCAGCCTGGGTGACCGACATGTTGATGGGAGCGTTGTTATGGGTTGTGCCGACGATAAGATTCACGTTGGTGACCAGTCCATCTGCGTCGGTTTCGTAATCGTGGATCAACGTTCCACGAGGAGCTTCGGTGCAGCCAACGCCGCGCGCTGCGCGAGGCGTGACCTTTACCCGCGTCTCCAGGCTGGTAATGTCGGGATCGTCCAGCAGTCGGATCGCGTTCTCCGCGTTGTACAGCAGTTCGATCAGCCTCGCCCAGTGGTACAGCAGGGTGAGCTGAGCGGGCCGGCCGAAGTTCTTGCGAAACTCTTCCAACTCCGCGTTGGCCAGCGGCGTGTCGATGTAATCGCACACGTTGATGCGGGCCAGGGTGTTGGCACGATAGACGCCCTTCGGGCCGTCCGTGTCCATGGAGAAGCCTTCGCCCCATTGCTTCGCATAAGGGAACTTCAGGTAGCTCCACGACTCGATGTGCTCGGCGATGTAGTCGGTGTACTTGTCGTACGGGAAGTCCTGATAAGTACCGCTCGGCGTCATCAGCCGAAGGTTGCCATCGTACAGGTTCAGCGCGCCATCCGCCTTCACGGTGCCGATGAATCCGGTATTGATGACCGCCAGCGACTTCACAACGTCGAGGTACTTGGGGAAGACGTTTTCTTTTGCGAAGGCGATGGAGAACTTCGCCAGCTCCAGCGCCTCGTCGGCCTGCTTACGCAGCTTGTCGCGCTCATCCTTACTGAGCGGCTTGCTGAATCCGCCGGGGACGGCCGCTTGAGGATGGATCGCCTTGCCTGCGAGTGTCTCAAGCATTTTGGCGCACATGTGCCGAACCTTGACCACTCGTTGCGCAACTTCGGGAGCGGCCTGCAACACGCCGATCACGTTGCGGACGGAATACGGTGCGTCGGGACCGAGCAGGAAATCGGCGCCGGCGAGCACGTAGAAGTGCAGAATGTGCTCCTCCATGTAGGCGATGCTGTTGCAGAGCTCGCGCAGCTTCGCGCCCGCCGGAGGCGGCGTGACCCCGAAGACGGCGTCGCAAGCCTTGGCCGAAGCCAAGTGATGCGACCATGGGCACACCCCGCAAATGCGCGGCGTGATACGCGGCATGTCCTCGACGGGACGCCCCATGCAGAAGCGCTCGAAGCCACGCAACTCAATGATGTTCACGCGCGCGGTGTCCACGTTGCCGGCATCGTTGAGTTGAATGGTCACTTTGGCGTGGCCTTCGATACGGGTGACGGGTTGAATTACAAGTGTCTTTGCCATGGCTCTACCTCTTCGCGGGGATTGGCCGCAGCCGGCCAGCGCCAGAGAAACGATTAAAGGTTGCGGCCCGATCGGGAATCTGCTTGGGATCGAGACCAATGGAAGAGAGCGCACCCATCATGTCCACCATGGGATTGGCTTTTTCGGTGAGTGGACCGAAGCAGCCCTCGCACGGCATGTAGGCGCGGATGCAGCGCGGGGTGCCTTCGCTGCCGCCGCATCCGGCGCGGGTGGCCGGACCGTGGCACAGGATGCCCTGCTCCATCAGGCAGCGCATCTCAGTGAGCGGCGCGCCGGGCACAAACTCTGCGCCTTCGAAGCGCCGTTTCAAAATCGAGACCGCCTTCTTTTCGCGCCGCGTGGGGCACTCATCGCAGACGCTCTTGTTGGCTAGCGGTGGCAGCGGCTTGCCTTCCAGCAACGCGATCAGCGCATTCGCCACCATCTCCGGCGTTGTGGGACAACCCGGCAGGAACGCGTCTACGGGCACGACTTCCTGGATCGCATAGACGCGGTCCGTAAGCGTGGGAATCTGCTCGCACGGCAGGCCATTCTTCTCGGTTGTAACGCAGCCGCGATAAACCTTTTCGAGTAGCTCCTCCGTGCTGAACGTGTTAGCCAGCGCCGGTATGCCGCCGTAGCAAGCGCACGAGCCAAGCGCAATCAGGAACTTGCATTTCTTGCGCATCTCCTGCGCCAGCTTCTTGTGCTCGTCACTGCGAACACCGCCGGATATGAGTCCAACATCAGCCGCCGGGATTGCCATCTCGGCGTCTTCGCCGGTCTGACCGAAGAGCTTGTGGTCCATCAACACCGGCATGTGTACGATTTCAACTTGTTTGAGTACGTCGAGGAGCGGTTCGCCAATGTCGAGGATCGTTACCTCGCAACCACCACATATGGCAAACCATTCCTCGGCAAGCCTAGCCGCCATGCTGCACCTCCTGAGTAAACTTGAACTTTCTTCCTACTTGGGACCATGAACTCACCACAAAGGCACGGAGCACGCAGGGCCCTTACTAACCGGAGCTGAGGAAGGAAGAGTGCGCCGTAATGAACAACCCATCCCATCCCAATCCGCGGTTTCTACTCTCTTCTTCCTTACTCCGTGTACTCCGTGCCTCCGTGGTGAAAACTTCCTTCACTGCTTGTAGGGGCTTGCGCCCAACTGCTTTACCTGCTCCGTGAATTCCTTCACCACCTGCGCAAAGCGCGCGCCTTCTGCCGCGGAAACCCACTCCAAGCGGAATCGCTCTTCCTCGATGCCGAAATCGGGCAGCATGAGCTTGATGGCCTCGGCGCGTTTCTCCGCCTTGTAATTTCCTTCCTGGTAATGGCAATCGCCGGGATGGCAGCCGCACATAAGCACACCGTCAGCGCCCTTGGTAAGCGCGTCGATAACCAAATTGGGGTGCACCATTCCCGAACACATCACGCGCACGATGCGGATGCTGGGGGGATACTGCGAGCGCGAGACGCCAGCCAGATCGGCGCCCGCGTAGGAGCACCAGTTGCAACACAGCGCGATAATCAATGGTTCGAATTCGTCTGCCATCTCAAACTCCCAGCGCCGCGTGGATCTGCGCCTCAATCTGCTCGAGCGTGAACCCGCGGACAAATACACCTTTCTTCGGGCAAGTAGCCTGGCAGCAGCCACAGCCCTTGCAGATGCTTTCGTTCGCATCGACTGCTTTCTTTACCGTCCCCTGCCACATGTACTCGAGCAGGGTAATAGCCTTGAACGGACAGGTGTCGACGCAGTACGCGCAGCCGTCGCAGTTCGCGTCCACCACCTCGGAGATGTTGGCCTCCATTTCGATGACGTCGCGCGAGAGAATTGTCGCCGCTCGCGAGGCTGCTGCCTGCGCTTGCACGATGGACTCCTCGACCGTCTTCGGCGAGTGCGCCAGGCCGCACAGGAATACGCCATCAGTCATGAACTCCACGGGACGCAGCTTCATATGCGCTTCCAGGAAGAAACCCTCGCTGTTCAGCGGCACCTTCAGGAACTGAGCGATCTCCTTATTGCCGCGGTTAGCACGCAGCCCGGCAGAGAGCACAACGTAATCGGCGGAGATGTTGATCGGCATCCCCAGCGTCTGATCGATCACCGCAACATTCATGCCACTTGCGGCACGTGAGACCTCCGGCTTCTGCGTCTCCTCATAACGCACAAAGATGACCCCACGTTTTCTCGCTTCCGTGTAGTAGCTTTCCTTGAAGCCGTAGGTGCGGATATCGCGGTAGAGGACGTAGACGTTGGTCTTTGGCGAGAGCGTCTTGATCATCAGAGCGTTCTTGATCGCCTCCGAGCAGCACACCCGCGAGCAGTAAGGATGATCTTTATCGCGCGAGCCGACGCACTGGATCATGACAACCGTTTTGCCCGCCCCATTCGCGTTGGCGCGGAGAAGGCCGTCCTCAGAGGCCAGCCGCTGCTCCAACTCACGCTGCGTCAGCACCCGATCATCTGCGCCGTAGAGATATTCTTCGGGCCGGTAAGGCGTTGCACCGGTGGCGACGATCACAACCCCGTGCTTGATCTCCGAAGTCTTGCCGTTGACGGAAATCTTCGTGGTGAAGTCGCCGATGGTACCGTCGATCCCCTCGATAGCCGCGCCCTTGAAGGAATGCACTCTGTGGTTGGCGCGCACCAGGGCCGTGACACGCCGCAGCTCGTCCTGCGGACTTGCGCCATCCAGCATGTAGCGGACTTCGCGCAGATGGCCGCCCAGCTGTTCCTCCCTTTCGACCAGGAAGGCGTCGAAGCCCTGCTCGGCGACGGCGAGCGCCGCGGTCATACCCGAGATGCCGCCGCCAATGACCAGGGCGGATTTGCGGATCGGCACCGGGCGCCGGGCCAGCGGCTCCAGCATCCGTGCCTTCGCAATCGCCATTCGCACCAGGTCCTTCGACTTCTCTGTCGCCTTCTCCGGCTCGTGCATGTGCACCCACGAACATTGGTCGCGGATGTTGGCCATCTCGAAAAGGTACGGGTTCAGCCCTTGCTCACGCAGGGTATTGCGGAACAGCGGTTCGTGCGTGCGCGGCGTGCAGGAAGCGACGACCACGCGATTCAGATCGTACTCGGCGATTTTTTGTTTGATGAGCTCCTGCGTGTCATTGGAGCAGGTGTAGAGGTTGTTCTCTGCGTACACCACATTGGGGAGCGTCTTCGCGTACTCCACCACGGCGGCAACATCCACTACACCTGCAATGTTGGTTCCACAATGACAGACAAAGACTCCGAGGCGCGGCTCTTGCCCGGTGACGGATTTTTCCGGCGGATACTTCTTGGGTGCGACCAGTGTGCCGCGCGCTTCGCTCAGGTCGGAGAGGACCTGCGAGGCCGCTGCCGAGGCCTGCATCACGGTTTCGGGAATGTCCTTGGGCTCGCCGAATGGTCCTGCCACGTAAATGCCTTCGCGCGAGGTTGCCGCCGGCTGGAATGCCGGCGTCTGGCAGAAGTTGAACGAGTTGAGCGCTACGCCGAAGCGCTCGGCCAGCTTGTCCGCGCCTTTCGGCGGCTGCATACCGACCGAGAGCACCACCAGGTCGTATTCGGCCGAGAGCTTCTTATCATCCTCGCCGAGGTAACGTACGATCAGGTTTTTTGTGCCTGGGACTTCCTCGATGGCGGGGACGCGCGAGCGGATATAGCCAACGCCCAGCTCCTGCGCCCGTCGATAGTACTGTTCGAACCCCTTGCTGAAGGCGCGCAGGTCCATGAAGTACACGTCACACTGCAAGCTCTCGCCAAGATGCTCCTTGGCCATGATGGCTTCCTTGGTGGCGTACATGCAGCAGACCGAGGAGCAGTAGTCGTGCTCGGCGTCGCGCGAGCCCACGCATTGCAGAAAAGCAATACGCTTGGGCTCGGTGCGGTCGTAGGGACGCAAAACATGACCGGAATAAGGACCCGAGGCCGAAAGGATGCGCTCGAACTCCAGCGAGGTGATGACGTTGGGCAAGCGCCCGTATCCCAGCTCTTTTCTGATGGTCGGATCGTACAGTTCATATCCGGGAGCAAGGACGATCGCGCCGACATTGAGCTGGAACGTCTGTTCTTTTTGGAGGTAGTCGATGGCATGGGCCTGACATGCGGTCTCGCACAGGTGGCAATCGCTGCAGATTCCACAGGCTAGACATCGCTTCGCCTCCGCCATTGCTTCTTCCGGCGTATAGCCGGTGTGCACCTCGGCAAAGGTCCGGCCCCGTGTTGCCGGATCCAGCGCCTGCATCGGCACCTGCCGCTGCGTCAGCACGCCGGTGGTGTCGACGACGTACTCGGTGCGATACGGGCCTTCCAGTTCGCGCCCGGCGCGCAGGTCTTGGCCATTGAGCAAGCGATCGATTGAGATCGCAGCTTTCTTGCCGGCCAGCTTGGCGTTGATGACGACATCCGGACCGGTAACGCAGTCACCGCCCGCGAACACTCCGGCGAGGCCGGTTTCAAGGGTCAGCGGATCGGCGGCCAGGGTCCCCCACTTGGTGGTCTCGAGACCAAGGCGCTCACCTAACGCACTCACATTGGGGGACTGGCCGATAGTGGCGATGACCGCGTCGCACGGCAGAAGGAACTCGGAGCCGGGAATTGGTTCGGGCGCGGGACGGCCGCTTGCATCGGGCTGGCCCAGCTTCATCTTCAGGCATTCGAGTCCGGCAACACGGCCATCCGAGCCGGCCTTGAACGATTTTGGCGCCACCAGCAGCATCAGCTTGATGCCTTCGCGCTCGGCGTCTTCAACTTCGCGCTGGTCGGCCGGCATCTCGGCGCGGGTACGCCGATAGACGATCGTGACCTCACCCGCTCCGCTGCGCAGCGCGGTGCGCGCCGCGTCGAGTGCGGAATTGCCGCCACCGATCACAAGCACACGCTTGCCCGGTGCAACCGGCTGGCCGAGATTCGCCTGGCGCAGGAACTCCACACCGCCGCTCACGCCCGGTAAGTCTTCTCCGGGAAGGCGCAGTTTGCGTTCGACGTGCGCGCCGATAGCAATAAAAACGGCAGCGTAACTCTTGCGCAATTCCTCAAAGCTAACGTCTTTGCCCACAGGCGACTTGAGTTTGATATCAATCCCAATAGCGCGCAGGCGGTCGATTTCCGCCCCGAGCAGACGCCGCGGCAGCCGGAACGAGGGGATGCCCAGCGCAAGCATTCCACCCGCGGTACTTGAGGCTTCGAAGATTGTCGGCTGATAGCCCTTCTGCCGCAGATGATAGGCGCAGACCAGACCTGCCGGACCGGAGCCGATAATGGCTACCTTTTCGGGGCGTTCGGCGACGGTCGGTTGCGGCAGCTTGTAGTCGGGAAAATAATCGGTGACGAAGCGCTTCAGTCCGGGGAGATTCAGCGGGTCGTCGACTCCGGCACGAGTGCAAACCGCGGTGCAAGGATGCGTGCAGACGCGGCCGCAGATGGAAGGCAGCGGGTTATCGCGCAGGATGACCTGGAGCGCCTCCTGGAAGCGGCCTTGCGCAATCAACTGCACATATCCCTGGCCGTCCTGGTGCACCGGGCACGCGGCTTCACACGGCGGCGTGCCGCGCTTGGAAATCGTGAAAACGTTGGGCACGGCCTGCGGGAACGGCCGGTAAATGGCCTTGCGATCGGTCAGCCCCTGATCGAACTCGGAGGGCAACGTGACGGGACACTCGGCAATGCACGCGCCGCAGCCGGTGCAGCGCGAAGCGTCAATGTAGCGTGCATGCTTGTTGACCGTGACTGTGAAATTGCCGGCTTCGCCCGACACGCTCTCTACCTCGCTCAAGGTGAGGATCTGGATGTCCTTGTGGCGACCGATCTCCACCAGGCGAGGGGCCATGGTGCACATGGCGCAGTCATTCGTGGGGAAGGTCTTGTCGAGCTGCGCCATTACGCCGCCAATGGCCGGCTTGCTCTCGACCAGGTAAACCTTGATGCCGGCGCCGGCGAGGTCCAGGGCTGCCTGCATTCCACCGATACCGCCGCCCACGACCAGCGCCGCACCGACGGGCTGAGACTTGGACTTATCCGATGGCATGGGGAACCACCTCCGTTGCAGGCGCCTGCTGTCGCGCGCGTTCTCTTACTGCCAGGAAATAGAGCGCCAAGGGCCGATACACCATGTGCGACCACTTGCCGAACGACATCTCAATCAACAGCAGCGGAGTTGCCGCCATGATGTGCAGCGCGTACACGTAGTGACAGCTCAAACCGAATCCGATGTAGCGCAGAATGTGGACCGATAATCCGGTAAGCACGACCAACACAATCAGGACGGGAAAAACGAGGTCGTTGAATTTCGTTTCCTTGTAGATCTCCTTTTGCGCCCGCCAGCGCCCGACGACGATGTCGCCAATTCCGTACAGAATGAAAGCGGCCGCAAGATAACCGATCCAACGCTGCGGGTTATAGAGAGGATAGATATTGTCGGTTTGGAACCAGCGCAGGCCAAAAGTCTTGATCGTCAGCATCGCTACCGTGCCGCAGGCCAACATCCAATGCGCACGCCAGCGGCCTCGCTCCGGGCACTTGCGCATCAGCGAATGAGTCGCGGACTGATAGATATAGGTCCGGGCCTCAGCGGCGTAGATGGAAAACGGGATGCTGCTGCGACCATCCCCGGTCATGGTCCAACGCCAGACTCGGTACACGCGCGACGTCAGCAGCGCCAGGGGAAACAGGATCACCACTAGCGTGTAATACAGGATGATGGGGAACATGTGCTCCAGACCCAGGTCGGTGGTGGCCAACTGGCCGACCGTCATGGGCACTTTCCAAAGGTGGTAGCCCAGAATCAGCAGGAAGGTGAGCACGGCGACACCAGTCAGAGAGCCCAGATACCACGCCTTGGAGCGCAACAGCACCGCGCTGATGCCACTCCAGTCGTACTGCGCGGTCAGGTAGCGCCGCAGGGTCGCCATCGAGAGTCGCGGCTCGGCATGGCGCGGGCAGACGATGGAACAGTCGCCGCAATCGTGGCAGATCCACGGCTCCAGGCTGCCCAGCAAGGGCCGCCGTAGGCCCAGCAGGCCATAGCGAATACTTCTGCGGGGAAAGTTCGCTGCGTCGGTGACTAGCTCACACGCCAGCGTGCAACTGCCGCATTGGTAACAGGCGGAGCTGTCGAAGGTGCCGTAGCTGCGGATGTCGGCCAGCAGCGTGGCCTCGCTTTGAACCGGGAGTGCGCCGACTGCCATGTTGCAAACCCCCTCAGTCAGGGTCTATTGGGGCGCGGTCACTACTACTTCCTTGACGACCCGTCTGGTGTAAAGCAGGTAGCTGCCGCTTACCTCCACCATGTGGACCTCAAAGTTATCTTTCTTGTAGGTATCGGCTTGGCCGGTTGCGGCGTCGCAGGTTGCGAACACGTGCCCGTCCCAGAGGAACTTCTTGCCATCAATGCTGACAGAGGGATTGGGACTTATGGGGTCTTGCGACGCGGTTGTTGCCATAACCTACTCTCAATGCCGGATCCCAGTCCGGCCCAAGCGTGCCTCTCAGCGCTGCGCCAGCGACCGCCCATTCCGAACGATCGTTCGAACATCAGGGCCAATAGTGGGTTTGTATCGCGACGGCGTGACGTCTGGCAGTGATGGCGATAAGGGTTGCATGTGATGGTTATCACCAGAGCATGCGACTGGCATCACGGGAGCTTGTGCGTAGACCGGCTCGCGGAAGCTAGCGACTTTCGTCCCGCTCAAAGACCGGACTACGGATGCGTGCTTTGCGGGGTCGCCGTTACGGCGCGAAGTAGCCGGAGATATCGAGGATCAGCTGCGTCAAAGCATAGGCATAAGCGTCGATGGAGCCATCGTTAGTCGGCACAACCGCCATGTTCGAGGTGATGAAGCCGTCCTCGGCATTCAGCGTCGAAACTGTCGGCTGCATCTCGCCATGCGGCCATAACGTGAGATAGAGCATCGGTCCCGGCGGCACAACCGTCGCGTTCAAGACATAGCCTTCGGCGCCGGCGGGCGGGCCGCAAACGCTGCCTTCCACATTCACCGTGATCGTGTCCATGAAACCGTTCCCGCCATTCTGCCTCGTGTCCAGCACACGACACGGCGTCAGCGGATAGAGCGACAATCCACCGCTGCCCGGTGCCGCGAAATAGCCGTCGATGTCCAGGAGCAGGTTGGTGTTGTTGTTGTGGGGGTAGAAGGCGGTGGCATTCTCGGCGCCCGCCGGCACAATGGCCGCGTTGGCAACGATCGTTCCCGTGTTGTCATTGAGCGTCGACACCACTGGCCGTGACTGCCCCTTGGGCCAGACGGTCAGATAATCCAGCCCGCCCGCGGCCGGTAGCACCGTCACATTGAAGGAGTACGCCACTGCACTGCTGGGCACGGCGCAGTTGCCGGGGATGGTGTAATCACGCTCCGCCCCGGCTTGCAGCGTGCCTCCATCCTGGCCATTGCGTGTGTCCACAATGCGGCATGGAGTCAGTGGATAAAACTGCAGGCTACCCGACCCCGGAGCGGCGAAGTAGCCGTCGATGTCGAGGATGACGTTGGTGGTGTCGGTCACGTACACGCTGACCGATCCGGAGGGCGTGCCCGCGGGCACGATCGCGGCATTCGCTTTGATTCGCCCGTCGGGCGAATTCAGGGTCGATACTACCGGCTGGCCTTCGCCTGTCGGCCAGATGGTCAAATAGCCGAGCGTATGCTGCGGTACCACTGTCACGTTGAGCGAATAGGCGACGGCAGTCGAAGGAATGTTGCAAGGATTGCCGCTTTGCGAGAGCGGGAAGCTGCGCGAGGTGCCACCGGGGATGGGCGGACCGCCGAAGGTGCCGTCTGCCTGGCGCGTATCGACGATGCGGCACGGTGTGATCGGCACAAATTGCAAGGCCGATGGCGTGGGATTGACGATCTGCGTCAGGGTGCCGCTGCTGTGGTGGTAATTGCTGTCGCCCGAGTAAACCGCTTCCAGCGTATCGGTTCCCACGGCCAGGCTGGAGGTCATACACATGGCCGTCAGCGAGGAACTCAGCGTCACGGCCGCGCAGCCGGAGATCACAGTACCGTTCGATTCGAAGCCCACGGTGCCGGTCGGAGCGGGTGGCCCGGATGGACCGACCGTCGCGGTGATGGTCACCGATTGACCGAAGGTCGAAGGATTCGGCGAACTGGTGACAGTCGTCGTGCTGTTCACCGGATTGACCACCTGCGACACGGCGTTGGAGGTACTGGGCGCCAGCGTGCTCGAGCCCTGATACATGGCGACGATGCTATCGGTGCCGGCGGTCAGCGCGGAGTAATTCAGCACCGCGACGCCGGAACCGTTCAGCGAAGCCGATCCGATCTGCACGCCATTGCTCTCGAAAGCGACTGTGCCGGCCGGTAGCGAACCATTCTGCGCCGTAACCGTCGCGGTCATCGTCACCTGTTGACCAACGTTCGACGGATTCGGCGCCGTCATCAGCACCGTAGTCGTCGGGACCAACGGCGCCGGCGACAACTCATACACAACTCCTCCCGAATCGGAGCCGTAGATGCCTCCCGCCGCGGTGCCATAGAGGTTGCCGTGCGCATCGAAGATCATGGCGGAGGCAGGTACCTCGCCGTCGCCGCAACCGCCGTTTTCGATGACTTGACAGAACTCATACAGCAGCGTCGACGTCCATTGCCCGTTACCGGCAGGACTCAGCTCAAACGCTCCGCCCAGGTGGCCGGCGCCCGCGGCCGAGTTTCCATAGAGATTGCCGTGAGCGTCCAGGATCAGGCCCGCTTCGGGGCTGTAACCAAGGATGCCGCTAAAACTGAAATTCCACAGTATCTGCTCCGTCCACCCACCCTGGCCGGGACTTAACTCGAAAACCGTCCCGCCATACTCCTGGTTTGCTCCGCCGGAGATCGTGGTTCCATAGAGATTGCCTTGCGAATCGATCGTCACAGGCGCAACGGGATTTTCGCCGTTAGTCTGGTCGAAGGCAACGAGCACGGTTTCGTTCCAGCTCCCTCCGGAGGGACTCAATTCGAATACCGTACCGCATCCGCCCGAGCAGGGATTGTACGTTCCACCGCCAAACGTGGTGCCGTACAAATTGCCAGCCGGATCGAAGATGAGCCCGGCCCTTGAGTTCCGCCCGTTCGGGCACGCACCGGTGCTGAGGTTGCAAGGGAAGTCGTACAGCACGGTCTCATTCCATGAGCTGCCATTTGGACTCAGTTCGAAAACTACACCCGACTGCGCGTTCTGGCCCGCGGGTGCGCCCATCTCGGTGGTGCCATAGAGATTGCCGTGTGAGTCGAAGATAAGGGGAGCACTAGGGTTGGACCCGTCGGCACACCCCCCTCCGCTGGGGCAAAACGTATACAACACCTGCTCCGTCCAAGTCCCGTTTCCTGAGGGGCTGAGCTCAAAGACAACGCCGGCGTTGTTGTTGTTGCCGCCGAAGTAGGTTGTGCCGTATAGATTCCCCAGACTGTCGATAACGAGGCCGGCTCGAGGGTTACTCCCGTCCGTGCACAAATACAGCGAGCAGAA
>JASHXK010000193.1 GCA_030043575.1 Terriglobales bacterium | reverse complement strand
AGGTAGTAACTATGCAGTTAACCGTCCTGCAGCCGGAAGTTCATGAGGCGCGATGGTGGGAGACGATGGCTGACGGCCGTCTCCACTGCTATCTCTGCCCGCGGCATTGTCACATCGGAGAAGGCCAGCACGGCTTCTGTTTCATTCGCAAGAATGACGGCGGACGCTTGCTTCAGCTTGGCTACGGCCGTCCTGCTGCGCTGGCGATGGACCCGGTCGAAAAGAAGCCGCTTAACCACTTCTTTCCTGGCACGAAGATCCTCAGCATGGGCACAGCCGGCTGCAATATGGGCTGCTTCTTTTGCCAGAACTGGGACATCTCCAAGGCCAAGTCCGACCAGGTAAACTCACTCGCGCTCAGTCACGAGCACGTCGTTGCTCTAGCGCTGGAGCATCGCGCTCCGCACCTCGCTTACACCTACAACGAGCCCACCATCTGGGGCGAGTACGTCATCGATATCGCGCGCGAGGCGCATGCCGCCGGCATCAACAACGTGATGGTTTCCAACGGCTACATCACGCGCGAGGCCTTCTTCGATATCTACCGCTACATCGACGCCGCCAACATCGACCTGAAGGCCTTCACGGAAGACTTCTACGGCAAAATCACGCTCACCCATCTGCAGCCTGTGCTCGATACACTGCGCTGGCTGCGGCACGAGACCGGCGTCTGGTTCGAGATCACCAACCTCATCATTCCCACTCTCAACGACGGCGATGCGGAATTCAAGGAATTGTGCGATTGGGTGCTGGAGAATCTTGGCGACGACGTACCGCTGCACTTCACCGCTTTCCATCCTGACTTCAAGCTGCAAGACAAGCCGCCGACACCGCCCGCGACACTGCACCGAGCGCGCCGCATTGCCCGCGAAATGGGGCTGAAGTTTGTCTACGAGGGCAACATCTACTCCGACGGCGCCAACACCATCTGTCCCGGCTGCAAGCAGACGGTGATCACCCGCTCCTGGCATTCGGTGATGTCGAACCGGCTGAAGAATGGCTGCTGCACGAACTGCGGCACGCGTATCGCCGGCGTCTTCAGCAAAGCCGAAGCCGAGCAGCGGCGGGAGTGGACTGCGCAGCAGGTAGCGAAGGATCTCTAAGCCTCATAACGGAGCGGATAGGGAATTGGTCGGGACGGGCAGATTTGAACTGCCGACCCCTCGCACCCCAAGCGAGTGCTCTACCAGGCTGAGCCACGTCCCGACGAGTGAGAAGTCCGGTCCGCGCGGACCGGCGGGGTTTCGAGGTCAGGATTAGTTTATCACTCGACCGGGCAGCGTGAGCGATCTCGATCAGCGCCGATCGTCGCCGAGTGAGGCGGGTGATGAAGGGTCGAAAAGCAGATCCCTCGCAGGGCTGAGGCCCTCGTGATGACAAAAAAACGAGAGATCGTGTGGCGGCGATGAATTCGTTGCGGAAAACGGGGACGCGACTCAAGCGCAGCGGTTGCCGCTGACCTAGCGTTCGTTGACAGCCTTTGGTGGCTGAGAGCTTTGACTGCCCAGCCCGGGAATCAGGAACTCCAGCAGCCTGCGAATGTCGGCTGAGCTATAGTCGGCAGGCAGATCGGAACGCCGGGCGACGACCTGGTCGCGCAGCAGCGCCTCGGTCACGCCCATAATCGCGGAGCGCACCGCATCCAGATTGAGATCGGCGCGAATGTGGCCCTGGTCGCGCATCTCGCTCAACGTGTCACGCAGCTCAGAGGCGAACTGCTGATAGCCACGACTGATCATGACGTCACGATTGTCCCGGCGCACGCGGCGCGCCTCGAGCGCAGCCAGTTCCTTCAGTTCGGTATCGCTTTCGACTTCCAGGATGATCGCATCCAACATGGACAGCAGGCGGTGCGCAGGATTGGTGGAAGGCGACGCCTGCACGCGTTCCATGATGCCGGCCCAGCCGCGGTCAAAGATGGCCTCCAGCAATCCCTGCTTGCTGCCGAAGTGCTTCATCAACTGCGATTCGCTGGTCCCGGCATCGCGGGCAATGGCCACGGTGCTGGTATTTTCGTAGCCGTTGCGCGCGAACAGATGCTTGGCGGAAAGCAGGATGCGGTCGCGAGACGACACAGTCGGCATCGAAGCTACCACGGGCGAGTCACTTTCCGGCATAAGCACAGTCCTTAAACCCGCAACAACCCGGCTATGGAGCAAAAGTTGCGCAGGATTCTAGAATTCTTGAAGACAACGCCGATCATTCCCAGCGCACATCATTGAGAAATGCGATTGAGATGGCACTCAGGTGTGGGATTGGGAGCCTAAGGAAGCGCACGGGAGACCGTTTGCAACTCCCGTGCTCGCGAGTGCTCGGCCAGGGCCGATCTAATGAGTGCTCGCGGTCTTGTGCGCCTGGGTGCTGGTGCCGGCTTCCTTCATCACCGTGTCCAGCGTCGAGTAGAGCTGAGTGAGATCGCTGACCTCGGTGACCGAAGCGCCGTGTCCCGTCTCATTGACGATGTAGATGGTCGGCGTGTGATCGAGAGGAATGCGCATGCCCAGGGAACGGTCGGCTTCGACCTTCGCCGCCAGTTGGCCCTGGGGATCAACCACGAATGGCAGCGTAACCTTGTGGTCCTCAGCCCACTTTTCTGTCATGTTGCGCAGGCTCGCCTTGGTGATGTAGTTCTGGTTCTGGAAAACCCAGAGGCGATAGTCATCGCCCAGCTTCAGCGAAATCGTATCGAAGTAGCGGGCGTTGATCGCGGCATCGAGTGACCAGGGATGCTGGCGCAAGGGAAAGTCGTATTGCACCAGCGGAATGCCATACTTCTTAGAAGCTTCGTGCAGCAGCGGTGCGGCGCGAGCGCACTGCGGACACTCGAGATCCTCAAAGACGATGATGGCCACCTTGGAGCCCTTGGGGGCCTTCAGCATGGAAGTGTCGGCAGACCAGGCTAGCGTGGTGGCAAGCAACAGCGCGAGCGCTACTGCAAAATGCACGAGAGAAAAACGCTTCATCCGGAAGTTTTCCTTTGCGCCGGAGCAGCCGGCGATCTCAGCAGGGAATAGAGAGATTATAGCAACGGATGCGGGCTGGTGAGCGCCGCGCAGTGATCGGAGAATCAATCATGGTTGTGTCAGGGCACGACTTCAGTCGTGCCGAGCGAGCCGCACCCTGCAGGGCTTTAGCCCTTGGGGCCCCTGGCGCAGGGGCTGAAGCCCGATCATTCTAATGTCCTCCCGGCACGACTGAAGTCGTGCCCTGACACAATCCTTGCCTGGGCCAGCGCGATTTGTGGAATGACTTCGGATCTTCGCATCGTCGCTGCTGTTTTCTGGACTATAATGACGCGATCCAATGACCCTTAACCCTGGTACGAAACTGGGTGCCTACCAAATTCAATCTGCCGTTGGCGCGGGCGGCATGGGCGAGGTGTATCGCGCCGTCGACACGCGGCTGAACCGCACCGTCGCCATCAAGGTTCTGCCGGCCCATCTCTGTGAAAACTGCGAAGCGAGAGAGCGCTTTGAACGTGAGGCGCGAGCCATATCCGCGTTGAATCATGCGCGCATCTGCACGCTCTACGACGTTGGCCATCAGGATGGAACCGATTTCCTGATCATGGAGTTTCTGGAGGGCGAGTCGCTCGCTGACCGCCTGCGCAAGGGCGCGCTGCCGCTGAAGGAGACGCTAAAGATCGGGACTGATGTCTGCGAAGCGCTGGAGGCGGCACATCGGCACGGCATTGTTCATCGCGACTTGAAGCCCGGCAACGTCATGCTGACGCCGAGTGGGGCCAAGCTGATGGACTTCGGATTGGCAAAGCCGTTGGGCGTGGCTGCGGCGAGTTCACGCCCGGGATCGGCGCCGTCGTTCACGGCAGTAGCCACTGCGATTGGATCGAGTCCGATCAGCCCACTGACTTCTGCGGGCACGGTCGTCGGCACGATCCAGTACATGTCGCCGGAGCAGCTCGAAGGCAAGGAAGCCGACGCGCGTTCCGACATCTTCGCGCTGGGCTCTGTGCTGTACGAGATGGCTGCGGGCAAGCGGCCGTTCGAGGGCAAGAGTCAGATCTCGCTGGCCTCGGCGATTCTGGAGAAAGATCCCGAGCCGATCAGCGCCATCAAGCCGATGACGCCGCCGGCGCTCGATTACACGGTCAACACCTGCCTGCAGAAAAATCCTGACGATCGGTTTCAGACGGCGCATGACGTGAAGCTGCAATTGCAGTGGATTGCGACGAGCAGTTCATCGACTGGAATGAAGGCGATGCCGGCGACGGTGACGGCTAAGCGAGGACATCTTGCGTGGATCGCTGCCGCCGCTCTTGCTCTGGTGGTGATCGGGCTCGCGGCGTTTTCGTTCACGCGGGCGGCTCCATGGACGCAGGTCACCCGCACGATGATCAATCCGCCGGAGAAGGCGGCACTGAATCTGGCAGGCGATTCGGCTGGACCTCCAATACTCTCGCCGGATGGAAAGATGCTGGCCTTTACCGCAACCAGGCAGGATGGTGGTACGACAGCGATCTGGGTGCGGCCGCTGGATTCGCTGGAGGCGCAGCCGTTGCAGGGAAGCGAGAACGCGATATTTCCCTTCTGGTCGCCGGACAGCCGCGCGCTGGGATTTTTTGCCGACGGCAAGCTGAAGACGATTGACCTGAATGGCAGCTCGCTGCAGGTGATTGCCGACGCCCCATTCGGCCGTGGCGGAGCCTGGGGACGAGACGGAGTCATTCTCTTCGCGCCCAT
>JASHXK010000192.1 GCA_030043575.1 Terriglobales bacterium | reverse complement strand
CTCGCGAACCCGATTAAATCGCGACGACCATCGCGGACTTCAAGGCCCGCTCTACGACAAATTACGGCGTGATCTCGAACACCGTACCCATGTTGTTGGGATCGCCACCGAGATAGCTGGTGCCGTAAAGATTGCCCTGCGAATCCAAGATAAGCGGCCCGTAGGGATGCGCCGCGTCGCTGCCGGCGAACAGGTTATGCAGCACCGTCTCTGTGAATCCACCGCTGCCGTTCGGCGCCAGTTCGAAGACCGTTCCATAGCCCAGACTGCCACCGTTGAAGGTTGTCCCGTAGAGATTGCCCTCGCCGTCGATGGCCAGTCCGGAGCGGGGATTCTGTCCGTCGCTGCCTTCGCCAAAGTTGTGGATGATGGCCTTGGCCCAGCCGCCTTGTCCGTTCGGCGTCAACTTATACGCCGTGCCATAGCCGTGACCGCCGCCCAGGCTGCAGGTGCCGTATAGAATGCCGTTCGCATCGAAGACAAGGCCGGACTGCACTGGGTTGGTTCCGTCCGATCCCAGCACGAAGTCGTGCAGCACCGTCTCGTTATAGCCGCCGCTTCCGTTGGGCGATAACTCATACACCGTGCCCACCCCATAGCTGCCACCCGCAAAGGTTGTGCCATACAAATTGCCCTGCGCGTCGGCGATCAGGTTGGAGTCGGGATTGGCTCCGTCGGCGCCCTCGCCGAAGTAGTGAATGCTGCTCTTCGACCAGGTGCCATCGCCATTCGGCGTCAGTTTGTAGATCATGCCATAGCCATGCGACCCGCCATCGTAGGTTGCACCGATGATATCGCCGGAGGAATTGAAGATCACGCCGGACTGCGGATAGGCGCCATCGCCCACCAGGTCGACGATGTTGAAATTGTGCAGGATCGTCTCCGTCCAGGTCCCGCCGCCGCTGGGCGAGACTTCAAACACCGTGCCGTAGTTGTGTGCCCCGCCCTCGTAGGTAGTGCCGTAGAGATTGCCCATGCTGTCGAAGGTCAGGGTGCTGAGCGGGTTAACGCCGTCGACGCCGTTGTTCTGGAAGTTGTGCAGCACGGTCTCCGTCCAGCCGCCCATGCCGTTGGGTGACAGCTCATAAACAGTTCCCTGGCCATACTGGCCGCCCGTGTCGGTGGTGCCATAGAAATTGCCGGACGAATCGGCGATCAGACCTGCCACTGGATTTGCGCCATCCGCGCCGTTGAAGGACAGCAGAACCTGGTGGCCCGCCCACGCGTTTGTCACCAGCAGCGTTACTGCAAGAATTGCCAACACCTTTCCTACTCGGCCGAAATGCTTGTTGCCTCGCATGTACAGTCCTCCTCCTGTTAGCCCAGAACCTGGTAAATGAGACCGGCTGGTCGGCAGATATTACCGCGATAGCGCCACACTATATACTTCTTTGGGCCTGGGAGGCGAGTTTTTTCTTTTCCCGTTCCGGCGGAAGTAGTCAGCCGTAGCGGCACGACTGCGTGAAAACAGGGTCCGCTAATCCGGCAGGCACGCATAGCTGGGCTCTGCGCTTGCGGATGGAAAAGTGGGATAATGGAGTTGAGATGGCACCGGAACACCAACTTCCACACTTCGATAATCCCGAAACGGGACGTGAGCGCTACGACAACCTGCTGGGCTCGGAGGAGAACCGCCGCACCGTAGTGCGGGCGATGTTCGGCGAGCAGCAGCATGAAGGCGTCGTGATGGCATCGATGGACGCGGTGGTCAATTGGGTGCGCCGCAATTCCATCTGGCCGATGACCTTCGGCCTGGCCTGCTGCGCCATCGAGATGATGTCGATGGGCGCATCGCGCTTCGATATCGCGCGCTTCGGCGCCGAAGTCTTTCGCCCCTCGCCGCGGCAATCGGATCTGATGATCATCGCCGGCCGCGTCTCGCAAAAGATGGCGCCCGTCATCCGCGAACTCTACCAGCAGATGCCCGAACCCAAGTGGGTCATCTCCATGGGCGCCTGCGCCACCTCCGGCGGCGTCTTCAACAATTACGCGCTGGTGCAGGGCGTCAATCAATGGATCCCGGTCGACGTCTACGTCCCGGGCTGCCCCCCGCGCCCCGAGCAGTTGATCTACGCGATCATGCTGCTGCAGGAAAAGATCAAGAACGACCGGGGATCGTTTAAGCGCGCGTTGAACCTGGAAACGGCGTAAAACAGTGGCCAGTGGCCAGAAGTTAGTGACGCAGCCATTGACCGAGTTCAGAGCCTAACGCCAGCCGCAGCAATGAATTGTCATCACGAGCGCAGTGAGGGATCTGCTTTCGACCCTGATGGAAGGCATATTCCCTCCCTGTCTGGCGACCCCGAAATCCAATCTCCGATTTCACGTAACGCGGCTTCTTTGACCAGCATTGAAGTCCCCGGCAACTTGGTAATGCCGATTCTTTTCGAGCCTGTGCGTCACGGTGCGTTTTAGGGATGCGACGCAGGTGGGGGCTGGTAGTTATAAACCATCGGCGCGGGCGACTTGAAGTCGACCCCCACCACCTGCCGAAACTCTACGGCTTGGCCGCAGCGCAGGTAAGGAGTGTATTTGTACCCTTGGACTGCGCGGGTGACTGAGGATCTTAAGTCAGCAGGGCCGGTCAACACCTTGGTCCCTTGCACAGAGCCGTCTTTGCCCACAGCGGCCAGTACCCATACGAGGCCGTACGCGTGGGCCTCGACTGCAGCCTTCGACCTCTCGGCCTTGACGGATTTTTCCGGGCGGGGAGCGGTGAAATTGGTGGCCAAGTCGGCACAGGAGGCGAAGTCCGCAGAGGTGCTGTTTTCGGGCGCTGCGAACAGGGAATCGGGAAATTGCTCACCCCGGGTGACAGTCACGTGCGCGTCATCTATCGGGGTCTTTACGCGGCTAGTCTTGAGATTTTGCGGGCCGCCGCCGTTGGCGGAAAAGAAGTAGTCGTCGCCCGCGAGAGTGGTTGTTGTGTGGCTGACCTTCACATTTTGCGGATAGGAGTTGTTGCCGACGCTGATGTAGTTGCTGTACTCGAAGCTCCCCAGTTCTCCCTCGGCCGTCAGCAGATGCCCGCTGGTGGGGTCGATGCACAGAGTAGTCTTCGGGTCACCGAAGCTCACGCAACGGGCTTCGGTCCCGTTGATCTTCTTGTTGGAGGCATGGAGCTTGGTGTTCTCATAGGCGAGTGGTGGCAAGAGATAAGGCCCGGCGGGCGTGCCTCCGTCGAGGGCCGCGAGGGCAGC
>JASHXK010000191.1 GCA_030043575.1 Terriglobales bacterium | reverse complement strand
CCCGCCGGCAACTACGCCACGATGTTCTTCATTCGTGCGCCGTATAACCCGGCCAGCGGAACCACCGGCTCCAACCAGGCCGCGCAATTCTGCCGTCAGTGCCATGGTGGCGAAGCCAACGAGTCGAATGGCTCCTACACCATCCCGACCACCTTCTAACTTGCAGTTCCTTGGGGAGAGAGCAATCTCTCCCCAATATTTCGGGTGAGGAAAAAGGGTGAGGAACAATGAAGTACTTCTTTTCAATCTGCGCAGCGGTACTTTTTGCCTTCGCAATAGCTCACGCCCAGGTCGCTTCTCATCAAACATCGCAACCACAGCCGCAAACCAATCCCGGCTTCGACATACCCTCCACGCAACTTAAGCCGGTTGGCAAGCCGGTCGCTCGCGTCAATGGCGTGGTGCTCACCGATGTCGACCTGGTGCGCGAAGAGTACGCGATCTTCCCTTATGCCAAACAGCACGGCGGCAAGCTTCCCGCTGATATGGAGCCCGGCATCCGTAAGGGCGCGCTGCAGATGATCATCTTCGAAGAGCTGGTCTATCAGGACGCGCAGAAGCGCGGTATCACCATTTCGGCGCAGCGCCTCAACAAGGCCGATGCCGACCTGCGCGGGCAATTCGCCAGCCCGGACGATTTTCGTCAGTATCTGCAAGCCGAGTTTCAGGGCAACGAACAGGCGCTGCGCGACAAAATCAAGCGCTCGCTGCTCATCGAACAACTTTTGAAAACCGACGTTGAGGCCAAATCCACCGTCTCCGTCGCCGAGATGCGGGCTTATTACGACAAGAATCCCGCTCTCTTTCAATATCCCGAATCCTTCGCCATCCAGACCATCACCATCATGCCGCCGGACAAGGCGACTCCCAAGCAACTGGAAGAAGCGAAGAAGCGCGCCGACGATGCCTACAAGCAGGCCAAGGCGACCAAGAACGCCGAACAGTTTGGCATCCTGGCGGAGAAGGTTTCCGACGACGATTACCGCGTGATGATGGGCGATCACAAATGGATCAAGCGCGAGAACATGCCACCCGAGATGCTGGCGCCCGCGCTGAAGATGAAAGACGGCGAAATGAGCAACTTGATCCAGGTTGGCCAGTTTTACGTGATCTTCCGCATGAACAAGCACGTTCCCGCGGGCAAAGTCCCCTTCGACCAGGTAACGACCAAGTTACGGAAGGAACTCCAGCAAGCCAAGACACAACAGGTTCGCGCCGCTCTCGATAAGAAGCTGCGCGCCAACGCCAAGGTGGAAACGCTGTGAAGCAGTTGTCAGTTTTGAAAGGGCACGGCTTCAGTCGTGCCGATAAGGGGCAACAAACACGAGGGGCTTTAGCCCCGGCGCAATGATTAGAACTAGAAGCAAGGCAAACGGAGCACGGCAACTGGCGGGACAACAAATGCGAAATGCTGATTGCCAATTGCTAATTGCTCGGGGGCGTAAGCCCCAGGTTGGTGGGGGTTGGCAAATCGAATTCAATCTGCGTGTATCGCTTTAGTTGGGCTTTGCCTGCTCTCGCTTCCCTCGGCGGCGCAGATCACGATGGGCGATGTAAGCCTGACTTCCACCGGCAGCATCTCCGTCGGCTACACGGGCGACTATGGCAATCAAACCGATTCCACCCACGGCCTGACGGCTGGCGGCGCCGCCGCTTTCAACGGCTTCTTCTACAATCCCAACTTTCTTGCCTTCACCGTCGATCCTTATTACAACCAGTCACGCAGCAACTCTAACTTTGCCTCCATCTCCGACGCCTCGGGCGTCTCGCTTTCCAGCAGCATCTTCGGCGGCAGCCACTTTCCCGGTTCCGTCAGCTATGCAACCAATTACAACACCACCGGCAACTACGGGATTCCGGGCATCACCAGCCTGAACACCAACGGCAATAACCAGAATTTCGGGATCGCCTGGGGTGCCTATGAGCCCGGCTATCCCACTCTCACCGCGGGCTACCAGCAGGGCAGCGACAACTATACGCTTTATGGCACCGATGAGAGCGGCAACTCGCGCTTCGAGTCTTTCCATCTCGATTCCAACTATCGCATCGCGGGCTTTGGCCTGTTCGCGGCATTCGCGCACGGAAATTCGGATGCCACCATTCCAGGTGTCATCGTAGACTCGCAGAGTACGACCTCCACTGCGGATACCAACAGTTACGTGTTCGGCGTGACTCACAATTTCTTCTGGAATGGTAATTTTTCCACCAGCTTCAACCGCACCGACCTGAATTCTGACTATCTGGGCTACACCTTCAATGGCGATATCGATACGGTGAATGCGAATATTGGGATGCACCCCACCCCGAAACTGTCCTTCGCCTTGACCGCCGACTATACCGATAATCTCAGCGGCTCGCTCTATCAGGCGCTGATTCCCGGCGCCTCCAGCAGCACACTCGCTGCCGGCACCGGTGTCGTGCAGAATCAGTCCAGCTCGACATCGACATCGACGACGTCCGGCACGGGCGGACTGTTAACCACTGAGGGCTCATCCCACGCCTCGGATTTTCTCTTCAATACCAGCTACTCCTTTGCCACCAATCTGCAGGCGCAAGGTCAAATCGAACGCCGTCAGCAGGACTATCTGGGATCAGGCTACGGCTCCAATTTGTATAGCGCCGGCGTCTTTTATACTCGTCCCATCGCCGGTGGCTACCTCGGGGCCTCGGTGAACGTCATCGACAGCACCGTCGACAACCGCAGCGACAACCAACTAGGCTTCAATGCCAACACGAATTACAACCGCCGCATCGGCAATTGGCAGTTTGGCGGCTATTTCAATTACGCGCAGAACGTGCAGTCGGTCCTCATCACCTACAACGAATCGTTTTATACCTTTTCCGGCAACGTAGCCCGGCGCATGGGACACTGGTATATAAGCGCCGCGGCCGGCGGCGGCCACAGCGGCTTGACCCAGGTTGCCGGCAGCAGTAACAGCACGGAGACCTTCACTGCCAGCGTGGGACGGTCGAAGTTCGCCCTCAATGCAAGCTACGCAAAATCCGATGGCAACTCGCTGGCCAGCGGCGGCGGATTGGTGCCTACGCCGATTACCCCCATCGTGCCCTCGAATCTGATCGTGATGTACGGCGGCACAGGCTATTCGTTTGGCGCCTCCGCCTCGCCATGGCGTAACTTCACCTCATCGTTCGCCTATGTAAAATCTCAGAGCACGCTGAACAATCTTGGTTTGACCACCTGGAACAACTACGAGCAGCAGAATGCCTACGTCCAGTATCGATTCCGGCAGCTCGGGGTCAACGGCGGATGGACTCGCTTCGTCCAGGGATTTAGCGCTTCAGGAACTCCGCCCGCTTCGTTCTCTTCGTTTTATATTGGTGTCTATCGATGGTTCAACTTCTTCTAAAGAGAACGACGACATTGCCGTTGCGTGTGGCGCACAGGAAGAATAGGTTGTCGCCCCAGGCTTTGAAAGGGCACGACTTCAGTCGTGCCACATGGCACTTCACTCCGCGAGGGATCTGCTTTTCCGCTTTCTTTGCTACGCTGCTTTTTTCGACTCTTTTGCAGCTTGCCCCGCTGCCTGCCTTCGCCCGCAGCAAGCCCAAAACCACCACCGTCGAAGTCCCGCAGTTGGTCATGGAAGGCGGCCGGACGCTGACTTACCAGCGCAGCCTCGGCTCCGATCGCGACGTCCGCGGCAAGCCCGGCCTGTTCACCAAGATCTTCGACTTCGTTGTCGGCGCGCCTGATTACCACTTCCTCGTACGTCCCTATAGCGTAGTCGAGGACTCGCGCGGCCGCGTCATCGTCACCGATCCCGGCGCGCAGGGCGTGCACATCTTCGATGTCGCACAGCAGAAGTACAAATTCATCGAGCGCAGCGAGAAGGGCAAGGATCCCATGCTCGCGCCGCAATGTGTTGCCGTCGACGACAAGGACAACATCTACGTCACCGACTCCGAGTCCGGCAAAATCTTCGTCTTCAACTCCGACGGCAAGTTTCAGCACGCGCTCGGCAGCCTGAAGGGCGGCGAAGGTTTCTTCAAGCGCCCGACCGGCATCGCCGTCGACTCCGCCGAGCAGCGCATCTACGTCACCGATACGCTGCGCGACAAGATCTACGTCCTCGACATGACGGGCGATGTCGTCAAGACCATCGGCCACAGCGGTGACAAAGACGGCGAGTTCAACTATCCCACCGAACTGCATCTCGCCGGCAATAACCTGCTCGTTGTCGACGCCATGAATTTCCGCGTGCAGGTGCTCGATCGCTCGGGACAGTTCCAGTATGCGATCGGCAAGATCGGCGACGATCCCGGCGCGATGTTTCGTCCCAAGGGCGTCGGCATCGACTCCGAAGGCCATCTCTACGTCGTCGAAGGCTCGCGGGGCATGGTGCAGGTGTTCGACAGCGAAGGCCGCCTGCTCTACTACTTCGGTCAGGACGGCTCCGGCCTCGGCGACTTCCGCCTGCCCAGCGGCCTGTTCATCGATCGCGACGACCGCGTCTTCGTCGTCGACTCCTACAACCATCGCGTGCAGATCTTCCAGTATCGCGGGCTGAAAGCCGGCAAGGGAGGCGTGCAATGAAATCGCCCCTCTCCTTTATCGGCAGAGTTCGCGACTCCTTATTATTGTCATCACGAGCGAAGCCGGGGTTCCCGACGCGCGCCGCTTTTGCGCGTGTTGGGGTGGTGGAGCGAGGGATCTGCTTTTCGATCCTACTCGCGTTAATGCTCGCGTGTCCCGCCTTGGCGCAACTCCAGCAGCACCCCCAGATCAAGGGCGACGTCATCGGCATGCACGATCTCTCGCCCGGTGGTCCCTCGCCTCTGCAGGGCACGCGTAACGGCTCCTGTTCCTATTGCCACGTGCCGCACTCCGGCAACGGCAACATGGCGCCGCTGTGGAACCAGCAGCTTACCAAGGCGACCTACGACACTTACACCAGCACCACCGACGTCAACAAGCAGAACCAGCAGCTTCCACTCGGCAGCGACAGCAAACTCTGCCTGAGCTGCCACGACGGCACCGTCGCCGTTGGCGACACCGTACTGTTCGGCCAGATGCCGATGAAGGGCACCTGGCTTCAGGGCGACGAGTTCGGGACGCACCTCGAAAGCTCGCATCCCTTCAGCCTCATCAAGCCGCTGCACGACAACATCGATCTCACGTCCTCGCTCTCGACCGCCGGCAAAACCGCCGACAAGACTGGGGCAGTGCATCTTGTCAATGGCACCGTCGAATGCACTTCTTGCCACGATCCGCACGTGCAGGCCATCGATAAGTTGTCCATGACCTTCCTGGTGCGCGACAGCGCCAACGGCGAGATGTGTCTTGCCTGTCACGATCCCACCCGCACCCGGATGGGCAGCAAGAACGAGGTGAATCCGCTCTCCGGATGGGCGGTCAGCGTCCACGCGCTGGCGCAGAACAAAGTTTCCGGCACGGCTAAGCTCGGTAGCTACGGCACGGTCGCGGCCAACGCCTGTCTCTCCTGCCACGCTCCGCACAACGCCGCCGGTCCGCAGCGCCTGATGCGCGGCACCAACGAAGCCGCCTGTTTCGCCTGCCACAGCGGCGTCGCGAGTATCTCACCGCCCGCGCCCAATATCTTTGCCGAATACAGCAAGATCGCGCATCCGCTGCCCAACGGCAGCAATCCGCACGACAGCGCCGAGAGCGTGGTGCTCAACAACAATCGTCACGCCACCTGCGTCGATTGCCACAACGGCCACGGCTCGCAGCAGGTCACCTCCTTCAATCCGCCGCCGCTCATTCGCGTCTCGCAATCCGGCACGGTGGGCGTTGCCCCCGACGGCATGACCACCGTCAGTCCCGCCGTCAATCAATATGACAACTGCCTGCGCTGCCACGGCTACAGCGCCGGCAAGATGGTGAATCAGGCCTTCGGCTACCTGCCGGCGCGCGCCGCCAGCGATCCGCTGAACATCATCCCGCAGATGAACACCAGCGCGAAGTCGAGTCATCCGGTGATGCATGCGCGCAGCAGCGCGCAACCGCAGCCCAGCCTGCTGACCACCATGCTTGACGTCAGCGGCAGCACCACCCACGGCCGCACCATGAACACGCAGATCTTCTGCACCGACTGCCACAACAGCGACGACAACCGCGAGTTCGGCGGCAGCGGACCCAACGGCCCACACGGCTCCAAGTACTGGCACCTGCTCGAGCACGATTACGAATACAGCCAGGCGCCGGCCGGTCCAGGCTCGCCGGTCACCGTCAATCTGCGCCCGCAGCCTGACCTCAGCATCAACGGCCCGTATGGCATGTGCGCCAAGTGCCACAATCTGAGCATCGTGATGCAAAGCACCTCGTGGAAGTATCACAGCAACCACGTCGCCGGCGACGGATTCTCCTGCTCCACCTGCCACAATCCGCACGGCATGAGCGCTACCAGCGCGAATCCCACCGGCCTGAGCATGGTCGATTTCGATCTCAATGTCGTGGGAAGAAATGGCGGGCTGCCCATCCAGTACAACGCCGGTTCCAACACCTGCGTGCTGATGTGCCACAACACCGCCCACGATCCCAACGGAAACGTCCGCAAAGTAGCGGGCGCGCAACAGACGCCGATGGGCATCAGAAGGTAATCGTTGGCACGCCCCACGGAAGACTTCAGCCTGGCGGCGGTAGATTCTCAAGGCTTGACGGGCAGGGCTCATTTTTCGAGTAATGGCCCGCACCGACTGGTACAATTGCGGCGCTCGAAAGGAAAGCGCTTATGAGGAAGATTGTGGATGTGCTAGTCGGCCTCGCCGTGCTCGTGCTGCTGATAGGATCGGGATTTCGCTTCTTCACGGCGAACATGGGCTTCGGCCTGGGATCCAGCGATGTGACGCCCTTGTTTCTCTGGCGGGCTGCGATCGCGCTGCTGGCGCTGGCCGCGGTTCTCCTGCTGCGCCAAATTCGAGATCATGTTCGTCCCACGAGCCAGACGCCCTAAGTGCGTCGACGAGTCCGCGTCTTCCGTGACGCGTTCTCTGTTGTGACGGTTAGCAGCTTTCTATCTATGGGCCTAGAGGAACAACTGTGTTTGCTGCTGGCCCGCCGGTGCTCACCTGAAGCCGAACAAAAAACGCGGCAATTGCTTGCCGCGCCGCTGGCCTGGGAGCACGTTCTCGAATTGATTCGAGCGCACGAGATCCTACCGCTCGTCTACTGCCGGCTCAAGTCTCTGGGTTTTGCCCGTGTTCCTCAACCAGTGCAGCTTGAGCTGGCGGAACTGTACCGCGGCAACGCGGCGCGCAATTGCCTTCTTTCGGAAGAGCTCGCCAGAACACTTTCCGCATTGGCTGAAGTTCAGGTGCCGGCGATGCCGCTGAAGGGCGTTTCACTGGCAGAGTCGCTTTACGGCGATTCTGCTCTGCGAGTGTGTGCCGACATCGACATCCTTGTCCCTCCGCAACAATTCGTCGCCGCGTTGCACACTCTCGAAGCCGCGGGATACCGTTCCGAGTTTAGCCAGCCGCAACTTGTCATGCTCACGGCGCGCTTTGGCAAGGACTGGATGCTCATGCGGCAAGAGGGCACATATTGGTATCCGCTGCAGCTTCATGCCGGGCTGTTCTGGGGTGGGCCGGCGGAACGCACCCTGGCTGGCGAAATCTGGGCGGAGGCTCGTGCGAAGGCGTTCCACAATGTGCCGGCATTTTCACTAAGTCCCGAATGGCAGTTTCTCTATCTGGCAGTACACGCCGCTCGGCACGGCCTGTCTCCGTTGAAGTTCCTTGTGGACATCGATCGACTCTGTGCCGACGCGAACATCTCTTGGGAAGCCATGCTGGAAAAGGCCGAACGCCTCGGTTGGGTGGACCCTATCCATTCGGTGCTTGAGGCCTGCCGCAAACTGTTGGACACGCCGATCCCCGCTGCTCTTGCGCGAAGGGCAACTGTGGCCTCCGGGCAGCCAAAAACTGGCCAGCCTCCGGTGTCAAACTCGCCGCAGACATTGCCGGTCGCCGGAGGTTCCAGCCTGCAGATCCTGCGGGAGATGCGATTCTCGATCCGGCTACTGCGCTCTCCATGGCAAAAGCTACGCTATCTCGCAATTCGAATTTTCGTCCCCACTACACTCGACTGCCGGTCGCTTCCTCTGCCGGAGTCGCTGTTCTTCCTGTATTACACTTGGCGGCCGTTGCGACTGGCCTTTACCATCTCGGGGTGGCTGATCGCAGCCGTACGCCGGCCTTCCCGCGGGTCTTTGCATGGCGACTAGGCGCTGCAACGAACGAGCGCCGGACTCGGCACTACTTCCTAAGTGTCGCTCTAACGTTTCTGGAATCTGAACGGCGTCGGCCCTTCGCCCCTGAGATTCACGCGTACGCTGACAGTTGCTGCCTGATTCCGAGCGCTACTCGGCCGCCATAGAAAAGGGCGCTCCAATACACGGCAAACCAATCACGCACGGAAAGCGGCCAGCCCATCTTGGTGGGACTCTTCAACCACTGGTACAGCAGGCGTCGCGCGATAACCAATTCCATTCCTGCGTTAGGGCCCGCCAGCTCATGCAATATGCCATCGAGGGTGAAGACGGCCTTGCGCAGCATGATCAGGTTGCTGGGCAAGCGAACCCCTTGCCACGCAATACGCTCCAGCAGATCCATAACATCGACCGCTTGCGGCAAGCGCAGCCACGATTGTTCTCCAAAGAACTGCCTTACCTGCTCACGAATGATCCGGCTCTGCGAAGCGCTTCGCTTTTTCCCTTCCCGGCTGAGGACCTCTATCGCCGTGCAAACGCCTTCTTGATCGCGCAAGAGAATCATCAGGAAGAGCATTGCAAGCTGGCGTCGTTGCTTCTCATCGATATGAGCAGTCAGAGCCCAGTCCAGCAGCGTAAGCGTGCCGGTTTGATTGCGGAAAAGAAGATTGCCGGCATGCGGGTCAGCATGAACGATGGCTTTTCTGCCCGGCGCAAGCAAGGGAATGGCGATCACGGCCTCGATCAGCTGCCCCGCAATCTGCGGCCGGCGCCACTTTGGCACTCGTCCGGCTGCCTTGGTGATCTTCTCTCCCCTCTCGAAGGTGAGTGCCGTGATGGTGGACGTACACAGCGGTCGAATGACCATCGGTATGCGAATTGCTGCGCATGAGCTGTAAAGGTGCGAAGCCTCGCCTAGATGTAACTGCTCGCGCCGAAACCGGACCTCGTGCTGCAACAGGCGGCGAACGTCGTTGAATGTGTCCGAGAGGACATGCTCTGCGAAACCATACTCCTCATGCTTCAATCCCAGATGTTTCGCCAGTCGTGCGAGCAGATCCATCTCTTCGTCAAAGTACTCCCCAATATAAGGCTTCAGAACTTTGAAGACGCCGTCTTCTCGCTGCCGCCGTTCCGGGTTATACCAGGTGAGGCGCACCACCGCGCTTACGCTTGCTTCCGAGAAGATTCTGCCCTCGATCTCGACCGCATAGCGCTCGAGTTTGGGGCCCAGTTCCTGCACGATGATTTTGCGGATCTCATCGATGGTCACATCGCTTATGCCATTCTCCAGTTGCGTCAGTACGCGCCTCACGGAAGGATGCAAATGACGATTTCGGGCGATCACTTGACCAAGCTTTTGCAGTGCCGGCACCTTGGCAATCAGCCGCAGAAGGCGGATTTCGGGTAAGGTGTCAGGCGCAAGCTCCAGTTGCTCGATGAGCTTGGGGACAAACCGAGGGGTGGAGAGATGCGAACCGAAGTACAACATGGCCTCGCAGACCACTGGCCGCCACTCGGCATAGGTTTGCGGCACCAGGCGCTCAACCGACAGTAACTGGACAATCCAATGCACCACTTCGCGCCGGAACTCGTGCCCGGCAACCCCCTCGAGCATTGCCGTGAGCGCATCAGTACGCTGGGCCGAAGACATATGCAGAAAGATGGCCAGCCGTGGGTCCGCCAGGGGCAATCGGGTGAGTTGAGGACGCGGCGGAGCGCCGACCGCAGGGGTGGCGATCGGGGTAGCGGTAACGCGGCTCGACGCCTGTTTCATTGCCAACAATATGCGCCAGGAAGAGTGGGTATGTCTGTGATCAGAAATAACGGGACGAATGGAGAGCCCCGGGTTTTCGGTCGGGTGACGCCGCGCCAGAAAATCGGCCGCAGAACCTTCGCCGCTGACTAGCGAGATCGCAGCTTTTCTAGAGCGCCCTCGATTCGCTCCACCTCGTCACGAATTACCCGGATCGCTTGCTGATGGCCCGGAGATGGCACCGGCGGGATGGCTTCCACAGCACTGCGGATCTTTCGGTTGTGCTCCCAGATGAGGTTGATTCTGGCGGAGGCTTCCAGGCGCCGCCGGTAGATTCCTCGAATCACTTTTGTGGTCAACCACGCAAACACCAACCCGAAGAACATCTCGATGGGAAGCCGGTCGGTGGCTCCATTAAAGTCAAAGAACGCGAGTCGATAGACCGCCTCTCCCAGACCCAGGGAGGCGAATATTACTCCCATCCCGATCAGTCCAAGGGTGAAACGATCTGCTCTCTGCAGCTCTGATAAGTGCTGGCGATTGTCCCAGTTTTGATTGAATAACATTGGCCCTCATTGGTCATCGCAGGTTGAGCAGCTACTGACCTGCGTTTTTTCGTTTCCCGGTCAGATAAACTCTTACTTAACCTTATTTCGACATTCAATCAGACGAGAACTGACAATAATATTAGTGCTTTTCTGAAAATGTGTGTATTGTGCGTCCGGCTTCGGCTGACCGGGCAACAGCGGTACCGAGCCTGGTTGCACCTGGTGGCTGGCCTCCGAAAAACAAGCCTCGTCAGGCCGTCACATCAAGGCTGTAGCCGACCTCGGTAAAATTACCTCGAACATGCTCGAGAATCTCAACCTCAAGAAGAAGCTCTCGACGGAAGAATACAAGCGCATTGTTCCCGGCTTGCAGGCGCGCCTCTACGATCTGGAGAAAGCCTGCTGGGACAACGGCGTTCCCACCATGATGGTCTTCGAAGGCTGGGACGCATCGGGCAAGGGAACCGCAATCCGGGCGCTGACCCAGCGGCTTGATCCGCGCGGATTCAAGCTTTATCGCATCACCGCGCCACGAACCTATGAGCAGCAGCGGCCGTGGCTGTGGCGCTTCTGGCTGAAGGTGCCGGACCGCGGCGAGATGGTCATCTTCGATCACAGCTGGTATGGGCGCGTGCTGGGCGAGCGCGTCCAGGGCGCGATCCCGAAGAAGGCCATCCGGCAGGCGTTTCGCGACATCGTCGAGTTCGAGCGCATGTTGGCCGACGACGGCGCCGTGATCCTGAAGTTCTTCCTGCATATCAGCAAGAAGCAGCAGCGCCGGCGCTTCGAAACACTGGAGTCCGATCCGCTCGAGGCCTGGCGCGTCAGCAAGGAGGATTGGGCGCGGCACAAGAAGTACGATCGCTATCTCGAGGCCGCGGAGCAGATGTTTGAAGTGACGGACGCCGAATACGCTCCCTGGACGATCGTGGAAGCGACCTCGAAGTCGTACACGCGGAAACGCGTCTTCGAGACCACCATCAGCGCGCTGGAGAAGCGCCTGGGGAAGAAAGCACCGCCGCGCAGTGACATGGCTGCAGATGTCTCGCGCGACGCCGAGCTGCGCGCCGCCATGGACAATCTGACGCGAGGAGGCGTTTGATGCTGGAGACGCTCGACCTCACGCGCCACCTCGACCGGAGGAGCTATGTCCGCGAAATTACGCGCCGCCAGATTCAGCTGCGCGAGCTCGGTTACCAGGTTTATCTGCAGAAGCGGCCCGTGGTGCTCGTCTTCGAGGGTTGGGACGCGGCGGGCAAGGGCGGCGCGATCAAGCGCATCACCGAGAAGCTCGACCCGCGCGGCTACGTCGTCTATCCCATCAGCGCGCCGCACGGCGAAGACAAGACGCGGCATTACCTCTACCGCTTCTGGCGACGCCTGCCGGAGCGCGGCCAGATCGCCATCTTCGACCGCTCCTGGTACGGCCGCGTGCTGGTCGAGCGGGTGGAGGGCTTCGCCGGCGAAGCCGAGTGGAAGCGCGGCTACAAGGAGATCAACTCCTTCGAGCGGCAGCTGCGCCAGTTCGGCGCCATTCTGGTGAAATTCTGGATCCACATCTCGCGCGAGGAACAACTGCGCCGCTTCAAGGAGCGCAAGGCCATCGGCTACAAGTCGTGGAAGTTGACCGAGGAAGACTGGCGCAATCGCGAAAAGTGGTCGGCTTACGAAGAAGCCGTAGAGCAGATGTTGGTGAAGACCAGCACGACAACCGCTCCCTGGACCCTTGTGGAAGGCAACGACAAGTACTGGGCCCGCACCAAGGTCCTGGCCATGCTGGTGAAGATTCTCTCAGCGGAGATCGGCTATCGGCCCGCCGATCCCCTGCACAAAAAAGAGGAGGCTGCTACCGCGCGTCGCAAGGGCAAGCGTGGGAGACGCACGTAGAAGCGGCGGTAGTGGTGCAGTTTGAATTCAAGCCCTGGCATCGCAGAAATTCACTTGTCATCCCGAGCGCGCATCCTTAGTACAAGTGCCCAAAGTATACGGTGAAGTCACTACATCGGCCCGCTGGATGGCACGCTGAGTCGGCGTTGGACTCCTTACTGCAGGTGGGCGTACTCGGCTTTGGCTTGTTTGTAGATAGGGATGTCGGGGTCGGCGTCTTTCCAAAGCGTGAGGAAGTCTTTGTACGCTGTCAGAGCGCGGGTGCGGGCGAGATCGGCATCACCTCCGGTTGAGTTCTTCGCCTCTAAGGCATTGGCGCGGGCTACGCCGAGTCGCGCCAGCGCTCCCGTCCAGCAGTTCCAAACGACCCCGCTGTGGTCCAGGATTTTCTGGAACTCGGCAGCCGCTTCTTTGCCTTTTCCGGCCGCAAGACACGCCTGGCCGCGAATGTAGGTCGGATACAGGCAGGACAGGTTGGCCACGAAAACAATCTGGCCGTACTCGAGAGGTGGCAGCGCCGGTTGCAGGTCGTTGATCGCCTCGCCGGGTTGGTTGGAGCCGAGCGCCAGCTGCCCTTGAATTGCCGGCAGCCATAGCGACTGCATTTGCGTGTCAAGAGGGTGGCTTTTGTTGAGGCCTTGTGCGAGCAACCGCGCCTGGGCGGGATCGCCGGACATAGCGAACGCCAAGGCAGCTTCCACCTGCGCGCCCTGGCTGGCGGGAGCAAGCTTCAGCGCGGATGCCGCTGCCTCGCGCGCCTGCGACAGATTGCCAAAGACGGCTTCGCGCAAGGCAGCATTCTCCCACCAGATTGCGCCGTTCTCTTTGCTGTCCGCCTGTATGGCAGAATCGACCGCACGCTTCGTCAGCTCCCGCGCTGCGTTCAGATGGCCGGCGTAGGCCTGGGTGTCCGACGCCAGCGTCAGCCCGACATTCGCCAGCGCCGGCGTGCTGGTGTACCACAGTTGCTGTTGCGCCATAGCGTTTGCATCCGATCCCACAAATGCGATCGCGTATAAGACGCCATGCATGACGAAGTCGTCCAGCTTACGCGATTGCGCTTCCTGGATGGTTTGCCGCGCTTCGTCAAAATGATGCGCGGCCAGCAGCACGCTGGCCAGTTGTTCATACTCGGAAACATGCTCGCGGGCGAGGAGCTTGGCTTGGCGCGCCGGCCCGATGGCCCTCTCGTATTCTCCCTGCAGGCCATAGACCGTACTTAAGGACAGATAGCCATTAGGGTCGCGCGGATAGCTGTCAATCATCTCCTGATAATTCTGTGCTGCCTTGTCCAGCTCGCCGGTTACCTGGGAATAGTAGTCACCGGCAATCAGCAAGCGCTCCCAATCGCTGGCGTTCTCGCGTAACTGAAAGGCTTTGGTGAGATACTCGCTGGCGCGCCCGAGCTCGCCCAGCGTCGCGTAATCATCGCCCAGCGCCAGATAGCCTAGAGCGAAGTTTGGATCCAGCTGAATGGCCTGCTGATGGTAGGCCAGAGCAGCCTCGGATCCCTTCTCACGCCGTGCTTTCTGGCCAAGGCTGTAGGCCTTCAAGGCTTCGAGCGACGAGGTTGTCGCCTTTGAAAGCGGCACGTCGAACTTTTCCACCGTGGCCAGTGACTCGCCCATCCGGCTGCGCAGCTTTGCTGCCGCGTTGCCCAGCGCGCTGAGCACCTGCTCCTTGCGCTGGGCAGTCACCTGCTCCTCTGCCAGAACATCGCCTGTCTGGCAATTTACGGCTTTGACCGCCAGGACGTATTCCGTGCCCAGACTGGCGATGGCCCCGTCCACATACGCTTTGCTGCCGGTTCTGACACACACATCGCGCGCCACGTCCGGCGTCAGCTTTGTACTCCGTGGCCGGGTCATCAATTTCAAAGTTGCGGCGACCTTGCTGTCCGAGAGCGCGTTCAGGAACGGCGACTGGTTCAAGGCGACAGTCAGCGCCGTCTTCAGCGTATCGTCGAAGACTGCATCGCCCGTGCTGTTGGCGAAATCGGCGATCACAATCGTATCTCTGTCAGTGAGCGGCGGACGTCGGTGTAGGTGATACCACACACCTGCTGCAATCACCGCAGCGGTGGCCAGCACAGCTACGCCCGCGAGCACGCCGGTACGCTTCCACGTGCGAACCGATGGCGCTCTCTTCCGGACCTTCGCTGCGCCGGAAGCAACTGTCGCATGCCGGCCACTTTCTGTATCGCGCTTTAATCGCTGCAGGTCACTCCGCAGATCGGAGGCGTGCTGATAGCGAAGCGAGCGATCTTTCTCCAGCGCTTTGTCAATGATCGATTCGAGCTCGGCGGAAATCTGCGGATTCACCTGCGATGCCGGCGCGGGCTGCTCATGCAGGATGCTCCCGCAAATCTCTCCTGAGGTAGCTCCGTCGAACGGCATCTTGCCGGTCGCCATCTCGTACAGCACTGCCCCGAAGGAAAACAGGTCGCTGCGGCCATCAACCGGCTGGCCACGTACCTGCTCGGGCGACATATAAGCCACGGTGCCGAGCATGACTCCCGGACTCGTCAGGTGCTGCATGCCGGAAGTGGGCGCCGCAGTCTCCGACTCGGAACTGGACCAGGCGTCCTGTTCTGTCACTTTGGCCAGACCGAAATCGAGAGTCTTCGCGTGGCTGCGCTGGGTAACAAAAATGTTGGCCGGCTTGATATCGCGGTGCACAATACCCTGGCCATGCGCCGCATCAAGAGCGTCGGCAATTTCAATGGCCAGATCCAGGCACAGCTCGGGCTCGACGGGCCTGCCCGCGATATGATGCTTCAAGGTCACACCATCCAGAAATTCCATGACCATGAAGGCGCGGCCGTCTTCCTCGCCGATGTCATAAATAGTGCAGATGTTGGGATGGTTGAGAGCCGATGCGGCCCGCGCCTCCCGGCGAAATCGCTCCAAGGCCAGCGGGTCGCGGGCAACGTCCTCAGGCAGGAACTTGATGGCGACGTACCGGCCCAGGCGCGTGTCCTCGGCCTTGTACACCACGCCCATACCACCACCGCCGATCTTGCTGACGATGCGGTAATGCGAAATGCTTGTCTCGAGCATGCAGCCCAGCCTGGA
>JASHXK010000190.1 GCA_030043575.1 Terriglobales bacterium | reverse complement strand
AAAATCGGAGGCGCACCCGATTTTTCGTGTTGGCCAAGCCTTATATGTTCAGCGCGAACGTCGCTGGCTGTGAACAGCGCAACAAATGGCGCGGGCGCCGCGGCCTTCTCAACATTAGCGCGGCCATTGTCCTGCTGGCGATCCACCAGGCACATCACGCCGACAATGTCGAATCCATTAGCGCGCGCCGCTTCGATGGCCTGCACCGTCGACGCTCCGGTCGTGCAGACGTCGTCAACGATTACCACCCGCGCCAATTTCTCTCGAAAACCCTCGATGCGCTGGCCAGTGCCGTGACCCTTCTCGGCTTTGCGCACCAGAAATCCGTGCAGCGTCCTTCCATATTGCGCGCTGATCACGGAGGTCGCGACCACGATAGGATCGGCGCCCAGCGTAAGACCTCCGATCGCGTCAGGCTGCCATCCCTGCTTATGAATCTCCTGCAGCACAGCTTGTCCGGTAAGCAGAGCACCCCTCCCGTCGAGGGTGGTCAGACGGCAATCGACGTAGTAATCACTGGTGCCACCGCTGGACAGCTTGAATTCACCCAGGCGGAAGGACTTCTCCGCCAGCATAGACAGGAGTTGAGCGCGTGGGTTTGCCGCCATAGGTTCACGATACCATCAGCCCGTGACCTTCTCCAGATGATGGTAATGATCGCTCGCCACCCACAGCGCCGCGAACAATGCCAAGTTGTAACCGCAGTGCATGAGAAAAGACGCGGCAACGGAGTTAGTGCGAACTCGAACTATGGTGAAAGCGAGTCCAACTACAAAGATGCTGAGCACCGGCGCCCAGGCATAGCCGAGCTGTGCGCCATGAATCGCGGCGAAGGCTAACGCCGTCAAAACCACGCCTGCCATCAGTCCCAGCCCGCGTCTCAGCACCGGATACAACAGTCCGCGGAAGAACAACTCCTCCAATAGAGGCGCCAGAGTCAGGCCGAAGGCGGCCATCATGTAGGCACTGCTGGCATCACGGAAGTAAGTGTCCATCGGCAGCGATTTTGGTATCGGCAAAAACCGCGCCAGGCTCTGGATCACCAGTGCCAGAACGATCCCGCCGAGAATAAATGCTGGGGCAAGAGTTCCCGGCCAGTTCCACTGAATAGCCTTGCCAAACCGCTGCCGCGATCGCGATCGCACCAGGACAAAGATCAACAACAACACAACCGGATAAGCAGCCGTCTGCGCGCCAATCACAACTGCGGCACTCGTGGCCATGTCGGTGAAGGATGCATTTCGATACTGCGGAAAACTGTGCGCGATGAACAGCGCTGCCAGCGTGCAGACCAGGATGGCAACCAGGGTGAAGACCAGAATCGCGACCACGTCCCATGCTGACCAGCTGGGAAATGGTTTCTGTACTGGAGGCGTGATGAGTTCAACCGGTCCGGCAAAGGCCTCCTCGCTCAGAGCCGGAGGCGTGCTGTTGCTGGGATCAGGAAATGTGTTCGGTGGTGATGACATGTTCTGCGAGCCGTTTAGACCGGGACCGCCAATCTTTCCCCATTGCCCTTGTTATTGGACGCTGCTGGAAGCAGTTCGGCTAATGTTTGTCCGGTATAAGACTTCTTCACGCGCGCCACCTGCTCCGGCGTACCTTGCGCTACAATCCGCCCGCCATCCTCACCACCTTCCGGGCCCAGGTCGATGATCCAGTCCGCATTGCGAATCACATCCATGTTGTGCTCGATGATGATGATGCTGTTCCCCAGATCAGTCAGCCGGTGCAGCACCTCCAGCAGCTTGCTGACATCGTCGAAGTGCAGCCCGGTGGTCGGCTCGTCCAGCAGATACAATGTCTTGCCCGTCTGCCGCTTGCTGAGTTCGCGCGCCAGCTTGATCCGCTGCGCTTCGCCGCCCGACAGCGTTACGGCCGACTGCCCCAGATGAATGTAGCCAAGCCCTACATCCACCAGCGTCTGCAGCTTCTGCTTGATCTGCGGAATGTTCTCCAGGATCGGCAGCGCATCGGCGACTGGCGTCTCCAGCAGATCGGCAATCGAATATCCCTTGTACTTTACCGCCAGCGTCTCATGATTGTAGCGCTTGCCGCCGCAGACCTCGCAGAGCACGTAGACGTCGGGCAGGAAATTCATCTCGATGCGGCGCTGGCCCTCGCCCTGACAGGCTTCGCAACGGCCGCCCGCGACGTTAAACGAAAACCGCCCCGCCTTGTAGCCGCGTTCGCGCGACTCCGGCAGCATGGCGTAGAGCTCGCGAATTTGTGTGAAGACGCCGGTGTAGGTGGCGGGATTCGAGCGCGGCGTGCGGCCGATCGGCGATTGGTCAATGCCAATGACCTTGTCAATGAACTCGATGCCGCTGATCGATTTGTGTGCTCCCACCTCCTCGCGTGAGCGATACAAGGCGTTGGCAAGGGCGCGGTAGAGAATGTCGTTGACCAGCGTCGATTTGCCCGAGCCCGAAACGCCGGTTACTACCGTCATCACGCCGAGCGGGAAACTGACATCGAGGGCCTTTAAGTTGTTCTCGCGGGCGCCGAGAATGGTGATGGCTTTGCCGTTGGGTGATCGGCGTTGGTGACGATCGGTGATTCGCTTCTGGCCCGAGATGTACTGCCCCGTAAGCGAGCGTGGTGCCGCCTCGATCTGCTCGGGGGGACCACTGGCAACCACTTCGCCACCGTGACGTCCCGCACCCGGACCAAGGTCGATCACATAATCAGCACGGCGAATCGTGTCTTCATCGTGCTCGACCACCAGCACTGTATTGCCGAGATTACGGAGCGATTCCAGTGCCTGCAACAGGCGATGGTTGTCGCGATGATGCAACCCGATGGACGGCTCGTCCAACACATACAATACGCCGCGTAGCTTGGAGCCAATCTGGGTTGCCAAACGAATGCGCTGGCCCTCGCCCCCACTCAATGTGGCAGCCGACCGACTCAACGAGATGTAACCAAGTCCGACAGCGTTCAGGAATCCCAAGCGCTCCGCAATTTCTTTCAAAATTCGGCCCGCGATTTTCTCTTCCCGCTCGCTCAGCTTGATCTGTGCCGCAGCCTCGACCGCCCGCGAAACCGGTAGATCGGTGAACTCTGCGATGGACATGCCGTTCACCTTCACGGCCAAGCTTTCCGGGCGCAGACGCTTGCCGTGACAGGCAGGACAGGTCGTCGCCGACATGTGATCGAGCAGCCACTCACGATATCCCTCCGACGAGCTTTCCTCCATCGAGTGCCGCAGGTAGGCAAAAACGCCCAGGAATCCGCCGCGGTTTTTTTCACTCTGCTCCGGACCGTAGAGGATCAGATTTTGCGTCTTGCGCGGCAGCTGATCGAAAGGCGTCTTCAGATCGAATCCATACGCCTGCGCGGCAAGGTGCAGGATGCGAATCAGGTTCTGCGACGCTGATCCCGGTCCCAGCGCACCCTCCAGCAGCGGCTTTGACCAGTCGTTGATGACCTTCGCCGGATCGAAATCGTACTTGCTGCCCAACCCGTTGCATTCAGGACACGCGCCGTAGACGCTGTTGAACGAGAACGAGCGTGGTTCCAGTACGGGAACATTGATACCGCACTCCGGACAAGCCAGCTTCGACGAATAGAGCCGCTCCTCGCCGTCCACGACGGCGACCTGCACCAGCCCGTTGGCTTCCTTCATCGCGCGTTCGACCGAAGCGGCCAAGCGGCCCTCGATGCCTGGCTTCACGAGCAAGCGATCGACCACCAGTTCGATGGTGTGGTTCTTGCGCTTGTCGAGCTTGATCTC
>JASHXK010000189.1 GCA_030043575.1 Terriglobales bacterium | reverse complement strand
GGGTCGACCTTTCAGCAGGGATGGGCTCGGAGGGTGAGTCTGATCTCGGAAATTTTCTGCGGCTGCGCCAGTTCTCCCGAGAATTTATTTCTCCGAGTGCCTGTTGGCTTCTTCGATGGCTGTAGCAAAGCTCATCAGTCCGATGCAAATCGCAACACAGGCTCACAACGGTGCATCTGCTGATGTAACCCTTTGATTCAGCTGATCGCGAGCCGCGCACCGCAGGATCCTAACCACTCCCCATCGCAACTTCCGTAAACAATTACAACATAATTCGCTGTTGAAGAACGCCACTCTCATCGCGATGAGTTCCACAACATACCTAGCTAAACCGCGCTCTCTGCGCTACTTGGAGATGCGAATAACAACGCAATCAAGCAGGCAAGCGCTTTGGTACACCAAATGCCTTACAGAAAGTGCCAGACGCAAGAAATAAAGCGCGGCGAGGTTCATAAACAGGAGGCACGCCATGACCGTACTACTTGTTCTTATGATGTTTGCTATCTTTCTCACTATTGACTTCTTCTACTCGAAGGCAAAACACCCAGCTCTGCAGGTCGCGCCTGCGCTGAGAAAGCAGCCCGCTGTCGCTCCTACGCTGAAGCCCAGCCTGGTTGGCGGCTTCTCGGTTCCCGAGAATCTCCGCTATCATCCCGGACATACCTGGGCCTTGAGCGAGAGCCCAAATCTTGTGCGCATCGGCATCGACGACTTCGCTTCGAAGCTGGTTGGCAAGGTCGAGCACGTTACGCTGCCGCAACGCGGCCAATGGATCCGTCAGGGACAAAAGGTGTGGAGCATCGTTCGCAACGGCGTGAAGGTTGACATGGTGTCGCCGATCGAGGGCAGCGTGTCCGACATCAACGAAGCGGTGGTTGCCGATCCGTCGCTCGCTGGCAAAGATCCTTATGGCGAAGGCTGGATGGTGACAGTGCAATCGCCCGATGCGAAGACCAACTTCCGCAATCTGCTGGGCGGAGCGCTGGCGCGGTGGTGGACCGAAGAGTCCTCAATGAGGCTGCAGCGGGTTGTGCCGAACGCGCTGGGTGCGCTGGCGCAGGACGGCGGCGTGGCGATTGACGACCTGGCCAGCACCATGCCCGACGAGCAGTGGACCAAGATCACGCGCGAGTTCTTCCTGACATAGCATCGAATGCCCCGGAGGCGCCTCCTGCTCCGGGGCATTTCTTCAAGAATGCAGTTCTTCCGGCCGCGTGGCTTCGAGAAAGAGCGAAGAGCGCGGCCGAAGTTGTTTTGCTGGCGTCCATGCGGCGCTCGCGTTTTCTGTTTGCATCCTGCGGGAGCTAGAGTAACCTGCAACGGCGCAGCTCCTTGTCGTCGCTGTAGCATCAGACTGTGTTGATAGGCAACCAGTTGCTCCACCAATGACAAGCCTGAAAGGCCTCACATCCGACCCGCGCGTAACGGTTCGTCGCGCCGGCGCGCCGAGTACGAATCGAGGTTGCGTTGTCTATTGGATGCAGCGGGCGCAGCGAGCTCTCGACAACCCTGCGCTGGACGTTGCCGTGACCGCGGCCAACGTTCTTCATCAGCCGGTAGTCATCTTTCTTGCGCCGGTGCCATTTTATCCCCACGCTAATCTACGGCACTACGCATTTCTGGCGCAGGGCATTCCAGATACTGCTGAGCCCGCACGCGAGCGAGGCATTGGATTCATACTACGGCGCTATCCAGAGCACTCGCTGCTAAAGTTCTGCGAGGAAGTAGGGGCGTCGCTGGTAATCGGTGATGAAAACCCGATGCGCGAGCCGCATCACTGGCGCGAACTGGCGGCAAAGATGCTCAGCGTACCGCTCTGGACGGTCGACGCCGATGTCATCGTGCCTTCGAAGCTGCTGGAGAAAGAGCAATACGCGGCGCGCGTCATTCGGCCGCGCCTGCAACAACGGCGCGCGGAGTTCCTAAAGCCGCTTGCGAATCTCAAGGCGAAGATCGAATGGGAGAAACCGCGCGGGCTCAAGGCTCTGCCGGATGATGGCTCTATCGACCTGACCGAAGATTGGAAAGATCTGGATCGGTCGGTCCAGCCAGTCGATAACTTTCGCGGCGGCACGACGGAAGCCCTGAAGCTGCTCAAGGAGTTCGTGACGCACAAGCTGGCTCACTATCCGGAGCGGCATGGAAAACCCGAGGTCGACGGAACCAGCCGTCTGTCGCCGTATCTTCATTTTGGACACATCGGCCCGCATACGGTGGCGCTCGCGGTCGAAAAAAGCCGCGCGCCGCGCTCCGCCAAGGACGATTTTCTGGATCAGCTCATCACGTGGCGTGAATTGTCCGTTAACTTCGTCCACTTCAATTCGCTGTACGACTCGATCGAGAGCACTCCGGACTGGGCACATCGAACGCTGGCGAAACATGCGCGTGACAAGCGGCCAGTAACCTACTCTCGCGACCAACTGGAGCATGCAGAGACGCACGACCACTTATGGAATGCCGCGCAGCGCCAGATGCTACACGCCGGATGGATGCACAACTACATGCGCATGTACTGGGCGAAGAAGATTCTGGAGTGGAGTCCGTCGCCGGCGGTGGCTTATCAGACGGCGGTCTGTCTCAACGACAAGTACTTTCTTGATGGTCGCGACCCCAACGGCTATGCGGGGATCGCGTGGGCGATCGCCGGTAAGTTTGATCGCCCGTGGCTTGAACGGCCGATCTTTGGCACGATTCGCTACATGTCCGGCAAAGCAGCGCGGAAGAAATTTGACGCTGACAAATACATCAAGCAAATGGGGGAGTTAGACGGATCGGTGCCACAGCGTGCCAAGCGGAAGCCTAAGACCCGGATGCTTCGCGGGCGAGGAAGTCGATAAGCTCTGTCAACGGCGCGCGCAGATCGGTAATCGCATCCTGCATGCCGTCGAGATGATTCTTGAGGGCCACGGTCAGCTCGGCCAGCGAGCGGCGGCGGCTGGCATCCAGAGACAGAAACAGGGGAAGCGCCTGCTGATCCAGTGTGCGGCTGCGCGAGGCGATCTCAGCCAGACCGTGCGCCAGCACACTGGCCTGACGTGGATTGGTGAATCCCAGTTTGGTGAGTCTCTGGGTGATTCTCGGCTGAAGTTCGACAATGTACTCGGTTTCGGATTCGAACATAGCGCTCCTTAAGCTCTAGAGCCTATCAAGCCATCTCATAAGTCGCTTTGGATTCGTGTCAGGGCCGGGCTTCAGCCGTGCCGCAGTCGGGTACAAAAGAACTTGGGCTTTAGCCCCCAAGGTCATATCCTGCAGGGGCTAAAGCCCGGTCCTCAAGTGTCCGGTAACGGCACGACTGAAGCCGTGCCCTGACACAAAGCAATCACGAGACACCTGACAGATTCTAGATTTCCCTTTTGCAGGAGGCGATGCGCGTGCTGGGTCAGTTTGAATCCTAAGCAACCCTCATTTCCTCAACGAGGGATCGGCAAACACCGATTCGCGGCGGTCCATGAAAGGCGCGCTTCCTTGATCGGCATCGAAATTAGTACGACAATTCTCTTACAGCGAGAGAACTCTTATGAGCCAGACCACTTCTACCATCCGCAGCTTTGGCTTCTTTCTGAATGGCAACTGGAGCACGCATGGCCGTGAGGCGGTAATCAACTCGCCTTATGACCACAGCGTACTTGGCGTAGTCAACGAGGCCGGTCGCGACGACGTAGAGACCGCGATTGAATCGGCAGTACAGGCTTTCGCGGTGACGCGCAGAATGTCGTCGTACCAGCGAGCCAACGTGCTGCACAAGATTGTCGACGGTATTACGGCGCGCAAGGAAGAGTTTGCCAAGATGATCTGCCAGGAAGCGGCCAAGCCGATCAAGACCGCCCGGGTCGAGGTCGAGCGGGCCATCAACACGTTTCAGCTTGCCGCGGAAGAAGCCACCCGTATCTATGGCGAGTACATTCCGCTGGACACGCTGGAAGCCACGGCCGGACGTTGGGGACTGGTGAAGCGCGTTCCATTGGGACCGGTCTTCGGCATTACTCCTTTCAACTTTCCGCTGAATCTTGTAGCGCACAAGGTGGCTCCGGCAATTGCCGCTGGATGTCCGATCATCTTGAAGCCGGCGCCGCAGACGCCCTTGTCGGCGTTTCT